>DASWTK010000338.1:0-10026 GCA_036402175.1 Chitinophagaceae bacterium
TTACGCTACCCAGGCAATGCAAATAAAAGAAGTCGGTAGTTTTGATAAGTGCATTGAACGATCCAGTAAATATAAAAAGTTTGAAGATAGCTCTACCGTGGATAACTGTATCAGGAAGTACCGGTTCCTCCAATTAACCAAATGCCTTTAGTGAGCTGCGCGGAAACAAAAAAGAAAGAATGTATACTAACAAATAGGATAAATATGATTTTCACAGAAAAGGTTTATACTATAATTTTCAGAATATTTATTTTAGGGCTATTGAACAACTTTGATGATCGAATCAACATATTCTCTTCTTTCTATGCTATTCCAGTCTTCATAGCCGTAGGCAACTTCAAGCAACCTTGTTTGACCAAAGTTGCTTCCAAATTTATAATTTTATCAGCTTTATTGAGGTTTTCTCACTCTCCAATCTTGCGGCGTTACCCCATACTCCTGCTTAAACACCCTTGAAAAATACCCGGGGTCGTTATACCCGCAATCTAATGCAATGTCTGCGATGCTTACTATGGGATTATCCAGTAATTCTTTGGCTTTGTTTAAGCGAACAATGCGGATAAATTTATTGGGTGAGCAACCGGTAAGTGCCTCCAGCTTGCGGTGCAGTTGTGAATGACTCATAAAAACCAACTTGCACAATTGCTCTATACTAAATTCGTAATTGGTGAAATTGGCTTCCACCACTTCCCTTACTTTTTTTACAAACTCATGCTCGGCTGGTTCTTCAATGGTTGCGGTGATAAGCTCATCTGTTAGTACAGATTCTGCATTTTGCGTAATACCAATTTGTTTGCTGTAATACTGCTGTAAATTTTGGCGGAGTTCCAACAGCTTTTTGATTCGCAATAACAACTCTTCTTTATGAAATGGCTTTTCAAGGTACACATCCGCACCACGTTCCAAACCTTCCAGTTTGCTTTGCATATCAGCTTTTGCAGTCAGCATAATCACAGGTATATGGCTTGTGCGTTCGTCCTGCTTTAATTTCCGGCACATTTCAAAACCATCAATAAATGGCATCATTACATCAGTAATAATTAAGTCAGGAATCATCTCGGTTGCAATATCAAACCCTTCTTTACCATCTTTGCCAACGGCTAATTTATATTGAGGCAAACAACTTGCTGTGTATGCCACTACATCCACATTATCTTCCACCAATAAGATCAAAGGTGCGGCAGGTACAGCATGTTCATTATTGATGATGACCGGCCCTTTTCTTATAGGAACAGGCGCTATTGCGGATTCTTTAGTAAGCGCAGATGCGGATACCGCAACATTTTCCGTGTTTACCTTTTGTAACTGCAGTGTTATTGTAAACTCAGTGCCTTTTGTTGCACCCACTGCAGGACTTTTTACTGCAATTGTTCCGTTCATTAGCCTTACCAGTTCTTTGGTGAGAGCCAGGCCAATGCCCGTGCCTTCTGCTTTGCGGGTATGACTGTTATCTATTTGATAAAAACGGTCGAATATATGCTGTACCTGGTTTTCAGGAATGCCAATGCCCGTGTCTTTAACTTTTAGTACCAGTGTAGTATAGCCGGCTTCTATTGCGGGCTCCTGCGAAACACTTACATACACATTACCAAGGGCCGGTGTAAACTTTAAGGCATTGGATAAGAGATTGGTTATGATCTGTCGTAACTTTTCTGCATCATAAGCCACTATCAGTTCATCTGTATCTGATAAAAAGTGAAATTGCTTTTGCTGACCCGCCGCTAATGACTGAAACGATTCTACGATATACCTCAAAAAGTTTATCACATCGCCATTTACCAGATGCAGCGTCATCTTTCCATCTTCCAGCTTTGACAGGTCGAGCATTTCATTTACAAGATTGAGCAGGTGCTGGCCATTTCGCACGATCATATCCATGCCGTTATCCAAATGTTCTTCAGGATTTGATCTCACCTGATGTGCCATTCCCATAATAACAGTAAGCGGGGTACGAAATTCATGTGTAATATTGGCATACAGTTGTGTTTTAAGCGTATCTAATTCTTTTACACGTTTCGCTTCCTGCTGCTCATAATGCAGTTGCGATTGCAGTTTTGCCTTATTGACCCTGAATAAAAAATAAGCTCTCGCAGCAAATCCAATCAACAACGCATACACAACATAGGCCCACCAGGTGCGCCACCAGGGTGGTAATACATAAATCTTTAATTCCTTTATTTTGTCGTTCCACATACCCTGGCTATTACTGCCCTGTACTTTAAACACATAATTTCCCGCAGGTAAATGAAGATAAGTAGCTGTGCGGCGTGTACCGCTTTCTACCCAGTCTTTATCAATACCAACCAGTTGGTAGCGATATTTGTTTTGACCGGGCGCCGAAAAATCGAGCGCTGTAAATTCAAGTGTTATTATATCCTGTAAGTGATTTAATGTGATGGAGGACGTTTGCTCAATAGTTTGGTGCAAAACACCCGTATTATCGTTGGCTGAGATAACCTTATTTCCCACTAAAATATTTGTGATAAAAACATTGGGGTTGAACTCACTTTGTAAAACAGTTGCCGGGTTAAATACATTTAACCCATTTACGCCGCCAAAAGCCAGCGTCCCATCAGGCAATTTGGCGAAAGCGCCTGTATTGAACTCATCATCCTGCAGGCCGTCGGCTTTAGTAAAACTTCTGAAACGATAGGATGCTGCCCTGTTGTCAGAGGTTGTCATCAGACAAAAGATACCTTTATTGGTACTGCCCCAGATATTCCCCGCATTATCTGCCAATAGACCATAAACAACATTGTTGCAAAGGCCATCTTTTGTTGTAATGTGTGAAAATTGATTGCTTGTTTTGTCGAGGCGATTGAGGCCGCCGCCTTTAGTTGCAACCCACAATATGCTTCTGTCAAATGCATCGTCCACAATGCTTGTTACATGGCTATAACTCAATGCTGTTCTATTTTTCGGGTTCGTCCTGTACCAGGTTACATCGGGTTGTTCAGTACTGGATGGGTTATAGGTAAGTCTAACCAGGCCCGTTTCAGTCCCCACCCAGAAAACACCACTGGCATCCTCAAACAACGCAGTGATCGCAGCACTGTTTAACATAGGGTTCGCAGCATCCGTATTGATCGATATCATTTTATGCTGTCCGGTTGCAGGATGAAACACAAGAAGGTTTCCACCAGCGCCGCTGATCCATATGTTGCCCTTTCTGTCCTCCATCGTTGGCTCAATCAGTTCCTTCAGAATATCGACGGTGAATTTGTATGTTTTAGTCTTTTTTGTTACGGGGTCAACATTTTCCAGTACTTCTGTTAATGGATTTGTCTTTTCCCCAAATTTTTTATGTAAGAACCAGACTGTATTATTTTTCGCAACTAAAAAAGCCTGTTGGTCATTTAATTGTTGATCTTCCCTTGTGCTTAAATTGTTGCCGTTGACATCGAGCCTTCGTACTTCTCCCCAACCCCGGATATAAAACTGATCGTTCTGAAAAGGTTCGATCTTTCGGATGCTTAGACCATTGGTAAAATGCAGAAATTTGTCAGACCCGTTGGAATATTTCCGCAGGCCATATCCATTTGTAGCCATCCACAATAAGCCGGATCTGTCTTTATAAAATTTTTTGACCGTTATGCCAGCTTCATCCTGTATTTTGGATTTTTCAGGATCGATAGGGCTTCCTCTTTTCCAGCTCCTGGTATCATAAGCCTGCAGCTTACCCAGATCAGTGATACCGAGCCAAAACATGCTTTTGTCTTTTTCGTGCAGAAAAAAAGTGCCGTGTCCTTTGGCTACATCTTTATTAAATAAAGGATACAGGCTTGTGTCCTGTATCTGGCTGAAGAAAACGTCGTTTGTCCATAAACTGCCATCTTCATTAACGGCAGACTGATTAAAATTTACATTATTCCTTCTGCCAGCAATGGACATGTCGCCGGGATCAAACTCATATAGTTTTTTGTCGGCAATCAGCCATACTTTTCCCCGGCTATCTTTATAAATATGCTCCGTAGAATTGGCTTCCGGTGCCACTAAGCGAACAATCGAAGGAGACTCATTTGTATTCAGAAAATTGTTGGGGAGGGAGATGATATTTAGTCCTTTTTCGAATGCCGTTACCAGGAACCGGCCATCAACCAGTTCAATTATCGGCATGATTATCTTATTTCCTGAGAGGCTGTTGTTATTCTTTGGATCGTGCAGGATGCTTCGGAAATTATCCCTGTTCTTATCGTAAATGTTTATCCCGTTATCTGTTCCAACCCATATTCTCCCCTTGCTATCTTCAAAAAGCTGATTGATGGTATTGTTGCTTATTGAGTTCGGGTTGTAACTATCGTGGGTGTAAACTTTAAAATTATAACCGTCGTATCTGTTGAGGCCATCTTTTGTTCCAAACCACATGAAGCCATCTTTATCCTGCAGTATATCATACACATAACCCTGCGATAATCCATTAGAAGTGGTTAGCCATTCATACTTAAGCTGACCAAAAACAGGTAGTCGCAACGAAATAAATAAAATAGCAAACAAGAGACTGATGGCGGAGCGGCCTTTTTGCATTTACGTATAAAGATAATCGTAACCCTGCTTGCGGTGGGTTGATTACAATCAAGATAGATGCAGTTCTGTTAGAATGGTGAATTTGTCCTGTTGCTGCACAGTTTGTCCTATGAAAATGCTGAAATTTTCAGATATAAAGGCGGGTTTTTCCTCACAAAAATTTGATTACTGGCTGAGTTTTGTACTTCACTGGACAAGCTCAGATACAATCTACTTCCCCCAACAAAAAATCAATTAAAATGAAACACGGAATCAACTTCAAACAGACAGTAATCTATTGCGTGATGTTACTATTGCCTGCTTTGGCAATAGCACAAACCAAAAACGTTCTTTCCACTCATCGGATATTTCCGAAAATGGACAAACTGATGGAATTTGAAAAAGGTCTTGCCGCCCACGCCCAAAAATATCATAACGGTGATGTAACCTGGCGTGTATTCGCTATTCAATCCGGTCCTGATGCCGGTGGATTCCATATCACCGAAGGACCTAAAAGCTGGGAATCGGAAGACGCAAGAGGAGATATTAGTCCGGAACATCAAACAGACTGGAATAAGAATGTAGCCATATACTTAACAGACAGGCAGTCGGCCGGGTATTCTGTTTATCTGGATTCGCTAAGCACCATAGCGATCGGCGACTTCACCGATAAAATCAACATTTCACACGTGTATCCCAAAATCGGCAAGAGTGATGAAGTGGTAAGGATGATAAAGAAGCTGAAAAAAACCTGGGAATCTGTTGGGGTAACAGTTGCCGTTTATGCCTCCAGTTCATCAGGTCCGGCACAATACGCGTTGGTAACAAGGTATAAGCAAGGCCTGAAAGAAAGGGCAGCCGGTTTTCGCAAACCATTCAGGGAAGTTTATGAAGCTGCCAATGGCGAAGGCGCTTATGCCCAATACCTGAAAGATCTTGCTGAGAACGTAAATGAGAGCTGGAGCGAATTGCTTTTTATGCGAAAAGACCTGAGTTCTAAGTAAAGGTATTGTTGAATGTTTACCGGCCAATAATAATTCCATGCAACTTGTTCAAACAACTGCATTGCCTCATAGCAATGGCCTGCCATCTCTCTCAGAAAGTACATGGCTTCGCTATTTCAATTTTATAGCATTGTATTTTGCCCAGGGTCTGCCCGAAGGGATGTTAACATTCGGTATACCAGCATGGATGGCCATGAATGGTAAATCGCCGGGGGAAATTGCCAGCTTTGCAGTAGTTGCTATAATGCCATGGAGCTTCAAGTTCATAATTGCGCCACTGATGGATCGCCATACCATTTTATCCATGGGCCGAAAAAGGCCCTGGATATTGGCCGGTCAAATGGGTCTGGTTGTTAGCTGTATCTATATGGCTTTTATACCAGACCCATTAAATAACCTTACTCATTTGATGGTTGCTGCCTTTATCGTGTCTTTTTTTGGCGCATTTCAGGATGTGGCTACCGATGGTATGGCCGTGGATATAATTCCTGCCGGCCAACAGGCAAGAGCTAATGGATTTATGTGGGGTTCAAAAATTTGTGGTATGTCTGTTTCATTAGCAGCAGGTAGTTGGCTGTTAAACTTATACAGTTTTACAACTGCGATGTTGGTGCTGGCAGTAGTTATTGGCATTATCATGCTGGCGCCGTTATATTTAAGGGAACGCCCGGGAGAAAAAATAGTGCCCTGGACCAAAGGAAAAGCGTCACCTGAAACTAAAAAGTTACAACTAACAAACTGGCGGCAGATCTTCAGTTCTTTATACAGCGTATTCAGTTTACGAAACTCATTATTGATTGCTTTGGTGCTATTTATCTGCCAGGGCGGCTTCAAATATATTTCAACATTGATGCCCATTTTTACTATAAAAGAACTGGGCTGGACCAATGTTGATTACTCACAATACTTTGCAACTTCAAAGTTAATTGGAGGGATTGCAGGCATGCTCCTTGGTGGCTTTTTGATCGATAAATATGGCAAAAAGCGAATGATGAACATTTACTTTACCGGGGTCATATTTTTCACCGGTATATTGGCTTTTTCAGAAACATACTGGAACGATAGAAGTTTTATCTATGCCTTTATGATTGCTTTTAACGCGCTTTACACTTTTTCCTGTATCGGCATTTTTGCCATTGCCATGCAATGCTGCTGGAAAAAAGTTTCGGCAAGCCAGTTCACCTTATACATGACTATTGCAAACCTGGGGCAAATGGCATTTGCTGCTTTGATTGGGCCGATAAAACTAAATTTTAGCTGGCAGGTTTCAATTTTCGCCGGCGTTGTATTTATTGCGTTGCCCTTGTTGCTGATGCAATTTTTAAATATTGATAAGCAAATAGAGAAGGTTGTTGCGCTGGAAGAACAGGATTTATAAAAAATGATGATTTACTATTTATGAAACAAAATGGGCAGCTCAGAGCAAGTTTGATGGTTAATGGGACTTTAGAACCGCAGATGACCTCTGTATGGAAAATTCCCTGCTTCAATGTCGTCCTTAAAATTTAATTGCCCGGTAACGCCAGAGAAAGCGCCAGTACCACTACCCGCCACGATAGGATGTTGGCAACGTCCAAAAATTTCTGCGCCTAAAGGACCACCGTCGCAATCTTCATATCTTGCTTCGAATTTGTAAGTAGTCCAAAATGTACCAGGCTGTCCATTATAAGTACCAACGAAGTATTCTCTACCCACTTCGCGGTAAGTGCCACTCGGTGAGCATTCGTAATCCTCAATGAATGCATAAAGGCAACCTTGAAGATCTCCTGTCATTTTTATGGCATAAGCGGCGTTCTGGCTTACATAATCACATTCGCCAGCAGTAGCATAAAAGCCGATCCCCGATATCTGTGTTGCTCCACTGCTGTAGTTTGCAGTGGTTTGCACCTCAGTTAAGGCATCCTTTTTTGATTCAGGATTGTTGTCTTTTCTGCAAGCGAAGAGTATAAGAAGCAGGAAAGAACCCAGACAAATAAAATTCTTGTGTTTCATAATCTTGCATTTTATAAGGATAATAAAAGATTGGTGTAACCAGGAACACTTTATGTGAATATTCAACTAATCCCTCCCCTGGCTGCAGGTAAAATCAAACAACGTTGAATGTTGTTCATTCTTTGTTCCAATGATCAGCGCATCGAAATAACCAATGGTGTTATCATAATTTGCACGGGGAGTACCACCAATGGTAAACCGGACACCTTCGCCATTATGACCTAATGGTGGAGTATCGATTATCCGGGCATTCGGATGTAGCGCGATCAATTCTTCAATAGTGCATTTTGACGGTAATCCACTTATCGTAACAGCCTCAAAATGCCAGATTCCCTGCAACGCATTCCATTGTTGCCATGTGTTTAATACTACAGGCGGGTAACCAGCACCCTGCGAATAAAGCGTTGGCTCAAAATATATATTGAAATCCTTGGCTCCATCATTAGTGACATCAACCTGCAAAACCATAATGGTTGGCGCATTATGAACAACATAGGTGCTGTATTTTAATTCAGAAAGATCTGATAAAAGGGTTCCTGAATAGCCGCCTCTGCGAAGACGTATCCTTCTCAATGTAGGGTCTGTCGACGTGGGAAGATTCATTGTAACTGCACCTTGTATCAGGCGCGGGTCGGTATTGTTTTCAGGCCCGCAAACAATCGCAACGTGATCCGATAGATCTGAAAAAATAGTTGTGCCCGAAACAATATTTACCTGCTGCTCCTTCCATCCCTGCGAATAGAAGTTATGCTCATTTAGTCTTTCAAACTTATAAGGAGTTACACCATGGTTTGCCGCTGCATTTGCAATTGTATTCATGTCCTCAGCAGCTTGTGGCTCGTTAATGGATTTCTGACAAGAATAAATAATGATCGATGAGAAGAGTAGTATTGCAACTCGTGAAAGGTTTGTGTTATTTCTCATGAAAATAGTTTTGATGCATTAATTGTACAGCGCAAATTAACCTGATAAAGGAGCGAATTATTTCAATTCGCCAAACCGTAAAAGGGCAATGGCATATTCCGTAGAAGCCGGTACCTAAACCGGATGTCGACGATGAACGGTTTTCATCTTATGGGTCTCTTCACATGTCTACATCTTTTTTTGATGATCAGGCTTTTGCGCCCGGGATTGCTTAAATTTATAAGACAACCAGCCTCTTGACAAAGCATGATTTTATATTCTCGGGTCAGCGAAAGCATTACATGGCCAGACATGTTGCGTTTTGGGTTGTATGGTGCCTGGCATTCAACCTGCTTTTTCATTTCCCTATTCATGTTTTTAAAGGCTGGGATATCAGCGGACCCGGAACAAAGAATTACCAGGTACTGGGCCCTGTGCTTTTTTTTATCAAAGCGCTAATAGTAAACTCGTTTTTTGGAGTGATCATACCGCAGATTGCACTTACCTATGTTTTGATCTACTGGCTGCTGCCCAATTATTATTTTCAAAAAAGGAAGAACACTTTAGTTGTTGTAGCCATTTCAGCAGGGTTGCTGCTGATGTTTTATTTTGTAGCTGTTGGCTTCAAATTATCCGCTGGTCTTTATAACCGGATTGCAGGAATTGGCGGTGGCCCTCCTATGCCTCCCCGGGCATTTCTCCAGGTTGTTATGATTGACCAAATCGGCAGCTTACCCATAGTACTGAGCTTTGCCCTGATGATCAAACTCGTTAAGCGATGGTGGTTGAAGCAAAAGGAAACCGAATTGCTCGCGAAGGAAAAAACAAAAGCTGAATTGCAATTACTAAAAGCCCAGGTACATCCGCATTTTTTGTTCAATACGCTCAATAATATCTATTTCTTTGCCCTCACCAATTCTGCACAGGCGCCGGTAATGATCAAAAAACTCACCGGCCTGCTGAATTACATCCTGAATGAATGTGACAAGTCACTGGTACCACTTGAGAAAGAAATTAAAATGATCCGTGATTATATGGCTTTGGAAAAAATAAGATATGCGGAACAGATGCAAATGACAATTGATGCAGAAGGTGACGTTGACGGAAAATTGATAGCTCCTTTGCTACTTATACCGCTTGTGGAGAACAGTTTTAAGCATGGCGCAAGTAAAATGATCACTCAGCCATGGATAAAATTGAATATAAAAATTGAAGACAAAAGGCTTCATTTTATTATCAGGAACAGTCAGCCAACGACTAACAAATCAGAAACTGCAAAAGCCGGTCAACCGAACAAGCAGGGAAATATTGGTATAAAAAACGTTACAAAAAGGCTGGGATTAATTTATCCCGGAATACATGAACTCAATATAGTTTCTGAACCGGAGAGTTATGCTGTTCATCTCAGCTTGCAACTGGTTGACATTAAAGATCACGCTGCAATAAGCGATGAAATAAAACCACTGAATGAGTATGCAATGGCATGAATATATTTTTTCTGAAAAAAGAAAATATAAAGTAATGCGGCACCTTGCGTTCTGGGCGTCATGGTATTTATATTTTCTTTTATGTTTTTTCCTTTTTCAGCAACCTGTAGGAGGCGGAATGAAGCCTTTTTACCTGT
>DASWTK010000339.1:0-19073 GCA_036402175.1 Chitinophagaceae bacterium
TCCTGGACAACGTCTCTTGCTTCTTCAAGCGTACCTAAAATGTTATATGCGTAGGTGATCAGTAAAGGTCTGAGCTCGGTCATCAGATTACATCAGTATGGCAAAGATACATCCGGAACATTTCTTTATGCAAACCCAACAGCGCGATTGTATTTACTGCGGTATTCAATTGGTGAAAGTCCCGTTATTTTTTTAAAAGTTGTGCGAAACGCCTTTGTATCTGTATATCCCGATTTGTACATGGCGTCAGTCACGTTTTCGCGCTCTTTCTCAAGGTTCATCTTAGCTGCTTCAATACGTACCCGCTGAATGTATTCCACAACTGTATTCGCTGTTGCTTTCTTAAACCTGCGCTCAAGATTCCTTCTGCTCAAGGCCAGCATCGTCGCCAGCTGGTCGACCGTTATCTTTTCCTGGTAGTTTTTCTCTATGTATTCCTGTGCTTTTTTGATCAGATCGTCTTCGTGTTCGCGCTGGCCCTGGAAAATAATGAACGACAACTGATTTTCACGTTCGATCTCTATTGCAAACACTTTGGCAGCCAGGTTGGCAATATCACGCCCAACATATTTCTCGATCAGGTATAAAATAAGATTGAGATAGGAGAAAGCTCCACCGCTTGAATAAAGCCCCTGTTCATCCGTAATAATTTTTTCGGTCACCAATTGCACATCGGGAAACATTTTTCTGAAATTATTCTCTGCCATCCAGTGGGTAGCGCATCGCTTACCTTTCAGCAGGCCCGTTGAGGCCAGTAAAAAGGCCCCCAGGCAAAGACTGGCGACTTCAGCTCCATTGTTATATTGTTTGACAATCCAGGGAATGAATTCACGGTTGTTTTCAATAGCAGCATTTATTTCTCCGTCAAGCGCAGGAATAATGATCAGGTCGGTCTTTTTTACATTTTCAATCAGCGCGTCGGTGTTTGCTGTAAAGCATCCACCGCTTAGCGGAGTTTGCTTTGCTAATCCAACAAGTTGCACTTTAAATACAGGAGCTTCTCCACGGGCTTTGAAGAACTCATTTACCTGCGTAAATATCAGACGTGAACCTTCCAGACTTCCCAATATTGCACCTCTTGGAACCAGGATCGATATATGTTTCATCATTCAAAATTAAAGAACAGTGTCGCAAAATGACCTGAAATTGGCGCATTTAACCCACACATTATTTATCAGGCAGGGTTAAGTTTGACAATTAATTACTGATAACTTTTTATAAAGCCATTGCAGGCTCAAACTAATAATTAATTATGGAAAGTTACAAAGTGGCGGATGATCTTAACGTTTTTGGTATGGAAGTGAAGACATTTCCATTCGGGATACCTGAAGCGTTCGACTCCCTGAAAAATAAGCTGCGCCTTAATGACGACCGTTATTTTTTCGGTATCAGCAAGTGCATTAATGGAAAAGTAGTGTACAAAGCTGCGGTAACCGAAGCGTTTGATGGCGAAGCAGAACAATACGGTTGTGAGCGTTATGTTATTGAAAAAGGGGAATATCTTTCTGAATCACTGTGCGACTGGCCTCAGCAGACGCACGCGATAAAGGAAGTGCTGGATATACTCACAAGGGATGACCGTGTCGACGACAGGTATCCATGCATTGAATGGTATAAGGATAATAAGGAAATGATCTGCATGGTAAAAATGAAAGCAGGCTGAACTATTTTTTGTCTGGCCTACTCCAGCACCCTGCAGTAAAATCCTTTCTCCCGAACCAGGAGCATCACTTTTTCGGGTTTTATATTGCCACCTTCCACTCTCAGAATTTTGTCGCAATCATGCAGATCGAAGTTGACCCTGCTGCCAGGAAAATGATGCAATAGCAGGTCAACAAGTCGTTCCGCCTGTGCAACTTTCTGAACATTGGTCTTAAAAACCTCAATTATCATCATAACACTTTCCTCTTTAATTGCTGTAATCATAATTGATCATCCATTGTATCTGGAACTTGTCCTTAAGCATTCCAAAGTATGCTCCCCAGAACGATTTATGCATTGGCATAAGCGCCTGACCTCCGGTTGAAAGTGCATTGAACACGCGATCAGCTTCCGACTCACTGTCTACGCTAAGCGAAACATAAAAGTTATCGCCAACATTAACCGGCCCGAACGACGAAGGCCTGTCACTTCCCATAAGTTGGGCGGTCGTTCCAATAGGTAGGGCCACGTGAAGAATACGTTCGCCTTCATTTTCAGGCAGGTGACCTTCCTGAGGCGCGTCCCTGAATTTCATGATGCCATGGAATTCACCGCCAAGCACTGCTTTATAGTAGTTAAATGCTGCCTCACAATTACCGTTGAAGTGCAGATAGGTGTTTATTGTTGCCATATCTGAAGTGTTTAATAATTAATTATTCCGCATACAAACTAACAGCTAATAAATAAATTGAAAGGGGGGCAAGTGCGGCCAATTGTAGGGTTAATTGCGACAAAAATACCAGCCTGAACATGTTAAAGGATATCTGCAAATTCCCAGGCGCTGATATATGCATTATGGTTCTGAGCGTATGTAATAAAATCAGCATAGAAGGGCAATTGGGAGAGAGTTGCGCTGTCACCAACAACCACCAGTTTTTTCTTTGCACGCGTCATTGCTACATTCATCCGCCTGACATCGGACAGGAACCCTATATTGCTGGAGGCATTGCTTCTGGTCATGCTGATATAAACCACGTCACGTTCCTGTCCCTGGAAACTATCGATCGTGTTAACGCCGATCTTATTGCCTGACTTCTGCAGGTCGTGAATGGAAAGTAATTGTTCTTTCAGTAATTCAACCTGTTCTTTATAAGGGGAAATGACTGCTATATCAGGGAAATTCTCCGGTGTAAAGATTTCTTTCAGGGTATTGACAAGTCGGGTGAGATGTTTCAATAAAAATTCGGCTTCATCCGGGTTGCTGATCTTAAAACCCTCTGATTTCTCTTCAAATCCGCATCCTGCTGTATCAATGAACAAGAGGGGTGAGTCTCCCGGGAATATCAGGTGGTTTGCAACTGATACAAACGCCCTCAGTTTATTTTCGTAGAAAACCATTGAGGGGTAGCCCATGATCATTTCATTCATCCTGTATTGTTCCTGTAATAAGATCACCGATTCCGGATGCAGGGTTACCAGTTTCTCCAGCAGCGTATTGCCAAGTCCCTGCCTTGCTGCTTCAAACGATTTTATGGTAGGAGGGAGCTGACAATGATCGCCGGCCATTATCAGTTTCTTTGCTTTCAGGATAGGTATCCAGCTGGCTGGCTCAAGGGCCTGTCCGGCTTCGTCTATAACAACTGTATGGTATTTGAGGTGTTGTACTGTATAGTGATTCGACCCAACAAGCGTTGCAGTGATCACCTGTGCTTTTGAAAGAATATTTTCGGTAATGTATTGTTCTGTTACTTCTACCTGCTTCATGATGTTTTTGGCCTCTGCAAACAATGCTTTGCGCTGGTCACGTTCCGCTTTCCCGAAGTTTCGTTTGTATTTGTGTGCCAGGTCACGGAATTCACTGGCCTGTTTCTTTAATCTTTTTATTTCCTTCATACTGCTGTGCGACGCCATCTTACTGTCAAGTGTAAGCGACATCAGCTTTTCGGAAACGCGTGCCGGATTACCTACTCTGACAACATTCAGGCCTTCATCCCACAATTTTTCGCTCAGCAGGTCTACAGCTGTATTGCTGGGCGCAACTACCAGAATTTGATGATTTTCCTGTGTTATTAATGCTTTTATGGCCTGGACAAGTGTGGTGGTTTTTCCGGTGCCAGGAGGGCCATGTACAATGGCAAGTTCATTTGCATTGAGAATTTTGCTGACAGCATGCTGCTGTTCACTGTTCAGTGATGGATTTGAATATTTCAGTCCATTTGGATTGAAAGACGCCTGCTGCTGACCTGTAATAATATTGATAAGTCTTCCTTCATCTCTTTTCTCCGACAGCACAGGCGCCAGCTTCAATGCTTTTTCCATTTCCTGATAGCTGACCTCATCAAATATCGCATCGACGCCTAATTTTCCGTCACTGGCCCAATCCGGAAGCTCATCAGTCCTTAAGGTGAGCTTGAGGCGGTTTCCGCTGATATGGGATATCATGCCATCAACCCTGTTCCCTTTGGGATCATGATTTGAAAACAATGCGACGTTCATTCCAAACCTTAGCTGATGGATTACATCCTGGTGAGTGGTTCGTTCCAGTTCCACGGTCAGATAGTCGCCCCGGGTCATTTCAGTATCCCGGATAGCGATTGGATACCATGTGAGGCCTGCAGCTCTCCGCTCCGCCACCGGCATTGTTTCTGTTATTAACTGGTACGATCTGCGTTCTTCCTCTTTCTCGATCTTCAGCAAATCAAGCAGCTTTTTGAAATAATCCATCGCGTAAAGTTAATGGCAGCGTTTAAAATGGAGCGCAAAGACCCGGTTGTCTATTCGTTTTTTCAATTGTTTTTATTAATTTAAGTAGGTGAGAATGGCAAAATGAATTAATGCTGTTCCCAAAGCAAACCCTCCGAAGCGCACATTATCAAACGAAAATCGCCAACTGTAAATCCGGTAAATTCCCTGGTGAACTTTCTATTAATTTAAGCTCAAAAACATGGCCGGGGCAGGTAAGATATGTTTGTGCTTTATAGCGTGTATATTTTCTTTCGGCATATGTATTGCCCAAAACTTCGGCGCTAATGATCACCCGGTGTTCAGGAAAGTCAGTTATCCGTTCCTGCCTTCACTCTCCACATTTTATATTTTTTTCTCTGAAGATAGCCTGATGTGGTTCTCGTCGGTCCATGGATTGACTTCTTTTGATGGCACTGAGGCGATCTATCACAACACACCTCAACAGGCGAGTGATCTTGGGTTAAATAAAATCGCATGTATAGCTGAGGATAAGGCTCATAACCTTTACATTTCTACCCGATACAAGCTGTTATATTATAACAGAAAAGAAAGAAGCTTCTCTGAGCTGGATAGTTTATTGCCTCCTGTCAATAAAAAAACTATCAGCATGATGGTCATGAAGGTAGATGAGAGCGGGATCGTTTACATGGGATCACTAGCTTACGGTTTGTTAATTTATGACCCTGCCCGAAGGTCAGTTGAACATTTAAACCTGGATACTAATAAAAAGGGCGCTTGGGAAAACAGGAATTTCAACACAATTGCGTGTTTTGCTGATCATTTTTCAGACCGTACAAAAATGTGGGTTGGAACCTATAATGGTATTTATTTATTTGATAAAAATAAAAAAGCCCTCTCCAAAAACTTCGTTATTACGACTCCGCTATTCGATGCTCTTGGAAAAGAAAAAGCTTATTATGACGTCCACAAGATGGATGTAACAGATGATTCTACCATATGGTTCAATATTTGGGCAGGTGGATTTTGCAGGTATAATTCAAACACAGGTAACGTAAAAATATTCTGCCAGGCAGATATCGCCCTGAAAGGAAAACCTGTTCCATTATATGTGATCCCGTCTTTTGTAAAGATCTCTTCAGGTAAATACCTGCTGGGTATTGAAGGTAAAAAAAGCGCAATATTTGATACAAATACAGGATCCATTGAATTCATCAACATTTCTACGGATAATGAATTAAAGGAAGGCGTCCGGTTTTGTACCGAAGATAAACAGGGTAATATCTGGATCATCAGAAAAGGGTTGCTGTATGTGAGTTTGCCTGAATACAGCAGGCTTCGGCATGTTAGTATAACAACCAAGCTGGTATTTCGGAATATTCCACTTAACACCGAAACCAGAGGGGTTTTCTTCGATTCAACTGAGAGATTATATTATTTGTCGGTTCGTTTTTGTGATGCTGTCTATGTATTTGATAGTGGTTTTAATTTTGTGAGGACTATCCCCGGCATAGGCTGCCCAAATCCAAACTATAGAGTGTGCGGAACAGATAAAATTACTAAAGATGGGAGCAACAGAATATGGACCTCAGGCTGGAGGACATACGTTAAACTGCCAACTGCAACCAGGTTTGATTCTATAGCAAGTGTTTTTCCCCAATTGAAATGGGTTACTACTAAAGGAGAATTTAATGACTTGCGTACAACGAGAAATGGTGATGTTGTGCTGGCTAAATCAGATGTTGCTTATCTGATCGATCACAGGACCTTAAAAGTTGATACAATAAAATGCCCTTCTATTAATAATCCAAATAAATTTCGCTTTACGGCATCTCCACTTGGTTATGACCCGGACAACGATTTTTTATACTTACTGAACGGAGATGGAATCGGACAATTCAGTTTAAGAAACAGGTCATGGCGGATATTGGATCATAAAGAGATCTTTGGAGAGTTGGTTCCTTACCTTCAGATCCTTAAGTACGCAATCGATGCCACTGGCCAGATCTGGCTATTATTGGATCAGCAAAAGATAAGAATACTAAATCCGAAAACTTTAAAATGTACAGATTCTATAACGGTGGGGCAACGTGGATTGCTTTTCGGCCAGTATAGTGATCTAATAAATGGTGGGCCTGATTATATGTTTCTGCTGGGGTTGTATGGTGCTGTGGCATACAATTTCAAAAGTGAAAAGTCTTTGTTGTTTGACAATTATAATGGGTTAACAGACCCTGCTCCTTATTCCTTGCTTTCTGCTAATGGACATTTGATCCTTGGTCAGGGCAATCAGATCGAGTATTTCAATTCAAGAGACTTTGTTCGAAATGAATTAAGCCTTAGTTCACGCCTGAATGTAAAAGTGACAGGCAAAAAGGGTGAGCGCGATCTGATTGCAGAAACTAATAAAGTAATAAAGCTGCGGCATCATGAAAATAATATCACATTGTCATTCTCCGCACTCGATTTTTTGTACCCCGAACGGGTACAGTATGCTTACATTCTGACCGGTATCAATAACGAATGGAATTATTCAGGCTATTTCAACAGGAAGATCAGTTATAATAACCTTGAACCAGGCGATTATAAATTCAAAGTAAAAGCACAACAGCTCGGAGGCAACTGGAAGGAGAATGAAAATGTGTTCACCATTTCTATCCTTCCTCCGTTCTGGGGTACCAAATGGTTCAGGGCCCTTTCTGTTTTGTTGGCAGTTGGGATGCTTTTTCTTGGATTCAGGTTGCGACTGCAATACATACGAAAGGAAGAAAGAAAAAAAGCTTTTCAGCAAAGGGAGCTGCTTGAACTGGAAGCCAAAGCCCTGAGGGCACAAATGAACCCGCATTTTATTTTTAATTGCATGAACTCGATCAAAGCCCTGATCCAGAATGATGAAAAGCAAAAGTCTATCCATTACCTCACTACATTTTCCAAACTGATAAGAACACTCTTTAATAACTCGGACAAAAGGCAGATCAGTCTGTACGATGAACTGGAAACTTGTAAGCTCTATACACAACTGGAAGCTATGAGGCTGGACGGCAAACTAAATTACAAATTTGATATTGATGAGAGCCTGGACCTGAAATCAGTAATGGTACCTGCTCTGATTGTTCAGCCATTTATTGAGAACGCCATCTGGCACGGGATCGTTCCTAAAGACAAAGGTGTTGTTTCCGTTAAAGTGTTTGGAAATGATGAGGTCATTACATGCGAAGTGGAAGATGATGGCATCGGAAGAGAGATGTCGAAGAAGAATAAATCCATCACACCTGTAATTCATAATTCAAAAGGTATAAACCTGTCACAGGCGAGACTGGATCTCGAAAATTTATTAGGCGATAAAAGTGCGGTTGTGTCTATTCTTGACAAAAATGGTGCAAATGGCGCATCCGGAACCAAAGTATTGATTGAATTCAATATTCGTTGAAAATGTAAACGCTCATATGACATGATAAAAAGCTAATCTATGAGACTATTGGCATTGATTATTTCTATGAATGTAGTTACAGGAACATTCGCCGCTAACCACACTATTATTCCAGAGGACACCGGTCGCATTCAGCATCGTTTTTGTCCTGCAGGCTTTCGTCCTGTACTTTTTTCATATAACTACGCCATTGTTGATGGAAAGAGATTGAATTTGAAATTCAGTGGCATCAATATGAAACATCGGAACAACTGGCGTTTGATACAACCCTTGCGCGACAGGATGGACAAAGTTTTAACAGTGATGGGTGGTGGTATGTTGATTGGTATTTTTGTAGGCAAGATATTTGGATATTTTCGCTACCGGAATAACCCAAATATTTCCGATGCCGCTAATGATCGTCTGCGTGGCGAATCCGCAATTCTTAGTGGTGCGATCGGCCTGATTGCCGGGGGTGTATCTTTCGGATTGTATGAGTTGATCTTTGGGAATTAACCATTAACGATTCTCATCCAGCCGGAAAGAAACTTTACAGATAACCCCAAAAGAAGATGGTTTACCATCTTTTACATGCACTTTAAAATCTTTCACATATACTGAATCGATATTGTGAATCGTCTTGGAGACTTCAGTTACACAATTCTTTATTGCATCGTCAAAGCTTGTTTCTGAAGAGGCAATTACCTCTATTACTTTTACTATTGGCATAATGGAATATTTAGTTATACAAGTTAACTAAACTTAACTACCTGCAGAAAAAATGAACGTACAGTAACTTAAACTTGATTAAAGTGGACGGTGCCCACCGTAGCCCAAAATAAAAAGCCCGCCTTCGCTAAAGCTTCGGCGGGCGGGGGTGGAGAATATCGGAGTCGAACCGACGACCTCTTGCATGCCATGCAAGCGCTCTAGCCAGCTGAGCTAATTCCCCTAAAGCGGATTGCAAATATAGGGGTTTTCAAAAACTACATACTAAAGCGGTTGCTTAACTTTATAGCCGCTTTGATATTGCAAAAACTACCATACTCTTCACTTTCGGAAAACCGGAATACGCCTCCCGTGTATTCCGATCATTACCTTTTTACCGAAAGGATCACCGGAAAATATGAGTATCCCGAACAGGTTTCAGGATTTGGTTTGTTGAGTATCTCAAATGGTAGTGGCAATTGCTTCATCAACGGAACGAAAAACTTAATTGATACCCGCCATTATGCGGTTGTAAATTATGGAAGCAGTCTCGCCGCGAAGGTGCAGAAGGCAGAGACTGAGCCCGCCTTTTTATTTTTTCATTCAGGACTTGCATCCGTGGTTAAACAAAGTTTGCTTTATTCGCAGGAACAATTGCTTGAAGCGGGTACCTCCATTGATGAACTTCAATTCGCTAATGAGCCAATTGACTTTTCCTATATTGAACGGCTGCATCTCAAAACAGACGCAATAAATAATCATCTTCAGTTGCTTCCCTTGCTGGGCAACAGCTGTTCTTCATTTCACTCATTGAAAGCAGATGCTATCATCCGCCTTATTCTCGAAGAACTTCTTATCAGTAATATCCACGCGGCAAAACGGGCTTTGAAACTTGATGTGATTAAAAAAACCACCAGGGTTGAACTTTTTCGCAGACTCGTGCTTAGTCGTGAGTGGATTGAGGCAAATTATTTCTTACCAGTGACACTTTCGCAAATGGCATCGGTGGCTATGCTTAACAGCCAGCACTTCCTTAGAATGTTCAGCCAGTGCTATGATATAACTCCTCACAAGTTCCTTGTGCAGGTAAGACTGGAACAGAGTAAAAAAAGACTCGCCGAAACCGGCGAGTCAATTATTGATATTTGTACAGGTGTCGGATTTGAGAGTGTTTCAACCTTCACCGGTTTATTTAAGAAACGTTTCGGTATTAGTCCTGGCGAGTTCAGACGACAGGCGTAATTATAGTGCACATCGTAATCTTCACGAAGTGATCACATCTGTCAATTCAAGTTTCTTGTTCCGCAGATCCAATCCCCCTTCCAAAACAGATTTCAGGTTGGTCAGGTAAAATATCCAGCCTTTTGAATCCCCAACATAGTGTTTCAGCATATTTACTTCGTCAGTCGGAAGATTACTTTCAACAAGTTCAACGATACTTTCGTCCGATTGCGGATATATTGAAATGGTAACAGGGCATCCGAGAGAGAAAGTAAAGCTTATTTTATCCTTACCGTTGGCGGAAAGGATTTTCCCTTTTTCAACAATACTATCAGGATATCCGTGCCAAAGCCATTCGTACTGGTCGCCCTGCTCAACTGCTTCAGAACCACGTTTGCTGTTTCCCCCCGTTGCTGTGAACGCCGCCTTTCTCAGGAACCACGACGTCAGCCCATCCCCGGTGCTCCACGCGTTATAGATCGTACCGATCGGCGCATTTATGTTCACACGCAACCTGAATTCACTCCATTTGTTTTGCATAACTTTTTTATGCAATAATAGGACGCTGAAGGAGAGAAGCGCTTCTTCAAAATTGAGAATTTTAACTCACCTGTGGTTGTATCTTGCATTAATGGATATTTAAGCTGGTGAGTAAATGGACAAACTATTTAAAAAACTCCGCATCACACGCGTGATAGAGGAAACTCATGATGTAAAAACTTTTGAGCTTGAAAGCGAGGGCGAAAACATCAGCTATCTGGCAGGGCAATACCTCACATTTGTTTTTACAAGAAATGGACAGGAGATCCGGCGTAGCTACTCCCTTGCTTCTTCACCGGTTTTACAAGAGCCATTGGCAATAACTGTAAAAAGGGTTCAAAATGGAACCGTATCACGACCATTATTCGATCATGCGAAAGCGGGCGATACGCTGATCACAACAGGCCCTGGAGGGTTTTTTGTACTTCCCGATGTATTAATGCACGACCAGCAATTGTTTTTCATGGCTGCGGGTAGTGGTATAGTCCCTGTTTTCTCTCTGATAAAAACCGTGCTTTACCTGTATCCTGGCCTTCCGGTGATTTTAATATACAGCAGCCGTTCAGAAAAGGATGCCATTTATTACAATGAGTTAAAAGCACTGGAAGCGCGCAATTCAAAAAGCCTGCGCATCGAATTCCTCTTCAGTCTTTCAGCCGATCTGATGAAAGCACGATTGAATCAAACACTTTTACAGATACTGTTGCAGCAATATTCAAGAGCAACCCGTGAGAATATTTTGTTTTATACCTGTGGGCCATTTCCTTATATGAGAATGATAGAGATTGAATTGCAGACAATAGGATTCTCCGCCTCGCAAATCAGGAAAGAACAATTCAATACGATCAGACCACCTGTTAAGATCCTGCCGCCCGATACGGATGCACATGAAGTTGAGATCAGGATCAATGAGAAGAAGCATTTGCTGAAAGTTCAATATCCTCAGACCATTCTTGAAGCTGCAAAAAAGAATGGGATCAGCCTCCCGTATAGTTGCGAAGTAGGTAAATGCGGGAACTGCGTCGCTACCTGCCTGCACGGACAGGTTTGGATGATGTACAATGAAGTATTGCTGAACGATGAAACCAGGAAAGGTCTTGTGCTTACCTGCAGTGGTTTCCCGGTAGGAGGGGATGTGATCCTGCAGTTCTGAAAAAAAATGCTGCCCGTTTCCGGACAGCATCAACAGCTTAATAGGTTCTAAAATTTTTTTATTCTCCCCAGATCTCATCTTTGCCCACCAGCCATTGCTTCACCTGTTCTGTGGTTACCGATTTTGGACGTTCGATAGGCATTCCAAGTGCCCGATCCCAGCACAAACTTGCCAGTACACCAAGCGCCCTGCTGACACCGAACAACACAGTATAAAATTCATATTCCATCATGCCGTAATGAACCAGCAATGATCCGCTGTGGGCATCCACGTTCGGCCATGGATTTTTGATCTTACCTAACGATTGAAGGATCGGCGGTACCGCTTCATAAATTCTCCAGACTGTGTTTACCAACGGATCATCGGGCATGTGTTTCTTTCCAAACTCCATTTGAGCAGTAAACCGTGGATCTGTTTTTCTTAAAACCGCATGACCATAACCGGGAACAACCTTTCCTTCACTGAGCGTTTTTTTCACATATGTCTCTATCTGTTCATTTGTTGGCAGATCTACACCAAGCTCTTCACGCATTTCAAAGATCCATTTGATCACTTCCTGGTTGGCAAGTCCGTGCAACGGACCAGCTAAACCGTTCATACCAGCTGCAAAAGAAAGGTAAGGATCACTCAGGGCCGAACCAACAAGATGAGTGGTATGCGCAGATACGTTACCTCCTTCATGATCGGCATGGATGGTCATATACAGGCGCATCAACTCTTTGAAACCTTCATCTTCATAACCGAGCATATGCGCAAAGTTGCCAGCCCAGTCAAGCAGGCCATTCGGATGAATATGATCGCCATTCTTGTATTTTCTGCGATATATATATGCCGCTACCCTCGGAAGTCGTGCGATCAGGTCCATTGAATCATCAAATACGGCTTCCCAATAATCTTTTTTACTCATGCCTGCGGCATAACGTTTGGCAAACTGGCTTTCAGTCTGCAATGCCATGATGGCAATCACAAACTGGGTCATTGGGTGACTCGATAAGGGAAGAGCTTCAATAGCCGCGAAAACATGATTGGGCACATGGCTCCTGCGTTGCCATACTGATGTAATGTGTGCTGCATCATCATCATTGGGCAATTCACCAATCAGCATCAGATAAAATAACCCTTCAGGTAATGGTTCCGTCCCATTTTTTGCCTTCGGAAGCTTTTGCTGTAGTTCAGGAATTGAGAATCCGCGAAAGCGGATGCCTTCCTGGGCATCCAGAAGAGAAGTTTCTGTAACAAGACCGGTCATGCCCCTCATTCCCTGGTATATTTGGGATAATACAACTTCCCCGATCTTCTTATTTCCGTGTTCCTTTACTAAATTCTTGATATCGGATGCAACTTCATCCGCTTTAACTTTAAACCTGTCTTTTATAATGCCCATGTGCTTATTTTTTTGGAAAGCTGAACGCGCAACGCAGATCGCTGTTTGGCGGCTAAAGTTAGTCAAAAATGACAATCAGGCAACAGCGGATCAGAACAACAATCAGCATTGATCAATCCCCGGATTTTCTAATTGATTCTGGGCTTCCACGCCTGTTCTTCCACACCCAATCTATGGGCCGCAAATCTTGCCAGTACAAACAAATAATCACTTAACCGGTTCAGATATTTCAAAACAATTACTTCTACCGGCATTTGATGTTCCTGCATATTCACGCAGCATCTTTCGGCCCTTCGGCAAACACAACGGGCAATATGCGTAGTTGACACTGCTACGTGCCCCCCGGGTAATATGAAAGATTTCATTACAGGCAATTCCGTATTCATCTGGTCGATCTCTTTTTCAAGCAGCACAATGTCTTCTTCTTTAAGATCCGGCAGCCTCAATTTTGGCTCTTTTTCAGGATCGCAGGCAAGTGATGATCCAATGGTGAACAAACGGTCCTGTATTTCCTTCAGAATATCCCGGCTGTGATCATCGGGAAACTGGTCGTACACCAGGCCTATGAAGGAGTTCAATTCATCTACCGTTCCATAACTCTCGATACGCAAATGGCTTTTCGGCACTTTGGTGCCTCCAATAAGCGTAGTATTACCGGCATCGCCGGTTTTAGTATAGATCTTTAATGCCATCTGTTTCTTTGATGAATAGGTTCTAATGAACTATCTCTGCCAATGAGCGCTTCCTGTCGCTTTCAACAAGACCGTCTCTCAGTCTGACTATCCGGTGTGCATGGTTGGCGATATCTTCTTCATGGGTTACCAGCACCACTGTATTTCCGGCTTCCTGGATCTTTCCAAAAATATCCATGATCTCAATGGATGTCTTGGTATCGAGGTTACCCGTAGGCTCATCCGCAAGTATAAGTGAAGGATTGTTTACCAGCGCCCTTGCAATTGCCACACGTTGGCTCTGACCACCCGACAATTCATTCGGCTTATGACTGCTACGGTCGGCCAGGCCCACTTTCTCCAGAACAGCGAGCGCCATTTCTGTCCTCCTTTTTTTAGGGATTCCCGCATATACCAGTGGAAGCGCAACATTATCTACCGCCGATAAACGTGGCAACAGGTTGAATTGTTGAAATACGAAACCAATTTCCTTATTCCGGATTTCGGCCAGGTCATTATCTTCCATGGTGCTTACGTCGTGTCCGTTGAGGATGTAAGTGCCCCCTGTAGGTGAATCAAGGCATCCGATAATGTTCATCAGTGTACTTTTCCCTGAACCTGATGGTCCCATCAAGGCCACGTACTCATTCTTCATTATATCCAGGTTGATGCCTTTCAGTACCCGCAACTCCTGTTTGCCCATGAAATAACTTTTGCCGATACCGTTAAGATGTATGATGGGTTGCATTCAGGGGGTTGATTTAGTATGTTGTATTTGTTGAGGTAAACATTTAAAAATTACATTTCAGGCTTATCTTTCTTTATCACCCTGGGGACCCTGAAAAATTCTCCATCCGAATCCGGGGCATTCATCATCGCTTCCTTCCTGCTCACAGAACCCTCCACCACGTCTTCGCGAAGCACATCTGCCGTATCTGTCATGTGTAAAAGGGGACCGGTATCGCCGGTATCCAATTCCTGCAGCTTTTCTACGAATGTGATCATCCGCTGCAGATCCTGTTTTAATCCCTCCCTTTCTGTGGGTTCAATGTACAGTCTCGCAAGGTCCGAAAGCTTGTCAAGTAACGCATCATTCACTTCCATGATCGGGTATTCCGACAAAAATAAGTAATCCCCCCTACTTATAGGGCCGAAAGCATTGCTTTTGGGAATTATTCTGCGTTTAATAAACTCAGTGTTCTTATTATCTTCGCCCCACTTTATGGAAGTCAGAAAGAGAGAAATAGTAATGAGCGGCATCCGTAGTACCGGTTTCCTTCACCTGGGGAACTATTTTGGTGCTATCAGGAACTATGTCCGCATGCAGGAACAGTATGAATGTTATTTTATGGTGGCCGATCTTCATTCGCTGACCACCCATCCCGATACAAAGGAGCTGAAGGAGAACGTGCACCGCGTTTTAGCGGAGAACATCGCCAGCGGACTTGACCCCGCCAAAGTAGCCCTCTATTGTCAAAGCCACGTTCCCGAAACAGCCGAATTATACCTTTTCCTTAATATGCTCGCCTATAAAGGTGAACTGGAAAAAACAGCCACATTCAAGGATAAGGTCAGGCAGCATCCCGAAAATGTCAATGCCGGTCTTCTGACATACCCGGTTCTTCAAGCCGCCGATATCATTTTGCATCGGGCAACCTATGTCCCTGTTGGAAAAGACCAGGAACAACATCTTGAAATGGCGCGCAACTATGTAAACCGTTTCAACCACCGGTACGGACCCGTATTTCCGGAACCATTTGCTTTTAATTTCGGCGAAGAACTGATTAAGGTTCCAAGCCTGGACGGTAAAGGAAAAATGAGCAAGAGTGAAAATAAACTCGCGACACTTTATCTGGCAGATTCCGATGATGAGATCCGGACAAAAGTTAAAAAAGCTAAAACCGATACCGGTCCAACAGCACCCAATTCTCCCAAACCTGATTATATAGAGAATCTTTTCCTGTTGATGAAGCTGGTGAGCTCACCGGATGTGCTTCAAAAATTTGAAGCGGATTACAATAATTGCAATATCCGTTATGGCGATATGAAAAAACAACTGGGTGAGGACATGGTCAGTTTCATCAAACCTATCCGCGAAAAAACAGAATCCATCAGAAATGATCATCAATACCTGCGACAGGTGATGGATGAAGGAGCCGCAAAAGCAAGAAAGAGCGCCGGTGAAACCATGCGCCTGGTGAAAGAAGCAATGGGTCTTAATTATTAATACGACTCAATTATTAAAAATCCAACTCAGAAATTCCAAAGATTATGGGTAATTTGAACAGTTGGTTCGACAGCACTTTATCTAAAACTATCACTTTTGATTTATAACTGTGGCTAAACAAAAAAAACCAAAACACATCGCAATTGCGGGGAACATCGGCGCAGGCAAGACCACGCTGACGGAGTTATTGAGCAAACATTACAAATGGATACCGCAGTTCGAGGATGTGGATCACAATCCATACCTGTTCGATTTTTATGAAGACATGCCCCGCTGGAGTTTTAACCTCCAGATATACTTCCTTAACAACAGGCTGAACCAGTTGCTCGAAATCCAGCGTGGAACTGAAACCGTTATCCAGGACCGTACAATTTATGAAGACGCGCACATATTCGCACCCAACCTTCACGAGATGGGATTGATGAGCAAGCGCGACTTTGATAATTATTTTAATTTTTTCGAGACATTAAAAACAATGGTGCAGCCGCCTGACCTGCTGATTTATCTGCAGGCTTCGGTGCCCACGCTTGTAGCCCAGATCCAAAAGCGCGGACGGGAATACGAAGAGAATATAAGGCTCGATTATCTCAAGCGCCTTAATGAATATTACAACAAATGGATAGACCATTACAAAGAAGGACCATTACTGATCATCAGCATCGACAAGAACAAATTTCCTGAGAATGAAGAACACCTTGGAGAGATCATTCAGAAAATCGACTCCCAATTGTACGGCTTGTTCTGATAAGACATGCATATCCGAAATTTCATTTTGAGATTTATTAATAATGATTGGCACTTCCTGTTGCTGATCATTTTTTTTATCACACATGGCTATGCGGATTTTACAGGTCTTGTTCCACCGGTCGAACTGTTTGTCCTTCTTTTGGTGCTGATACTTATTGCATTCCTTTTTTACAAATTGGGTAAGCCCATATTTAAGAATGCCCGTAAGGCTGCACTTTTTGTGACTTTTTTCATGACCGTGTTCCTTTTTTTTGGCGCCTTCCAGGATTTTCTTGGGAGCTTCCGGATTTCATCTGCAATCGCGCAACTGAAAGTATTTTTCCCGCTTTCGCTGCTTATAATACTGCTGGGATTTTTTCTGTTGAAGAAAAGTTCAGGAAATTTCAGGAGGCTGACAATTTTCCTGAATGTATTATTTGTATTATACATTCTTGCAGACCTCGCTGTTATAACTGTCAGGCTTATTTCACCCGACAGGACAAAGGTGAGCAACCTGAATGCAAAAGGACTGAAACCTGAAATCTGTGATAGCTGCGAAAAGCCTTCTGTTTACTTTATTGTCCTTGATGAATACAGCGGATCGGACGCGCTTAAGGCTTACTTCAATTATGATAATTCATCTTTCGAACAGAACCTCGCCAAAGAAGGTTTTAAGGTGAATAGGGGAACCACAAGTAACTATGTTTATACAGTCTTTTCAATGGCTTCGATGCTGAACATGGAATATCTCAAGGGGCTGGGAAAACAGGCAGCGGAAAATCATTTTGGCTACCGGAAGGCTACGCGCAGTATAAGTGATAATGTGGTGGTGAATTTTTTTAAGCACAACGGCTACCGCATAAACAATTATTCTTATTTCCAGTTGCCTGATGTGCCACCCGGTTTCAAAACAGATTACTTGCCCGGTGAACTTGCATTGATCACACATCGCACCATGTATAGCAGGGTGGCCAAAGAAGCAGTGCGTATAGCCGCGAATAAATTGTCGCTGACCTCTTTCCAGGAAAGATCCGAAGCCACATTTATCAGTAATAACGAATCTATGTTGAAGCGTGCGCTGGACGAATCCGCAGTGCAGGGCAAGGAGCCCTCGTTTACATATCTGCACCTTATGATGCCGCACGATCCGATTGCATTTGACAGCACCGGTAATCGCATTGAACCATTCTGGCAGCGGAGGTCATTTACAAAAAAAGACGTGGATGAAGCATATCTTCAATACCTGGTTTATACAAATAACAGGATATATAATTTTATTAAATCACTGAAGGAGAACACCGCCGGAAAGGCGATCATCATGCTGGTAAGCGATCATGGTTACAGAGGCAGCAGGATGAATGACGAAACAAAATGGCGGTATCATTCGTTGAGTGCGATTTACCTCCCAC
Source organism: Chitinophagaceae bacterium (assembly GCA_036402175.1). Lineage (GTDB taxonomy): Bacteria > Bacteroidota > Bacteroidia > Chitinophagales > Chitinophagaceae > DASPKM01. The sequence goes on from DASWTK010000339.1 coordinate 17,793, forward strand.
GGCAAAATTATCAGCACTGGTACGATGGCATAAGCAATGTTAATCAGTTCAGGGCATTGCTGAATTCATCATTCGGGCAACAACTACCCATACTGAAAGATTCGCTTGTATATTAACGGTAGCTACTGGTAATCGGCGTAGTCTTCCAATTCATTCAATGCATCCGCGATCCTACTCTGCCATTCCTGCTGAAGCGGCGGACGGCGCGAATAATCTGTTTCGCCATCATAGTCAGACTGCATTTCGTGATGCTTTTGCATTACCGTTTCGTAAATGCGGGAGATATCTTCGTTTACGGTAGAAGCCTTGAATTTGTAATTCCGCAACATTTTGTATAATAACCTGGCATGGATCTCAGCGATGTCAAAATGCGCCTGTTCATGGCCGAGGATATGGTTATTGCGCACACGCCCCCATGACTTTGTAGGATCGAACTGGCAGCGTATCGAGTATTTTAATTCACGTTTATTGTAACTGTAATCAATGTTAATGCTGGTGCTGGTAAGTGCGGCGTTTCCGGTAGAAGGATCTGGTTTCCCTTTAAAGTCTTCCCATGTTAGTCTACGTTCCGGGTTCCAGTCCACCAATCCAGCGGGATTATTGTTCATTGTCGCAAGGGCGAAAATGAGGATGATGAATAATTTGGAGAACATACTTTGGGGGGTTGGTTTTTACTATAACGCCAAATTACTAATCAGCGTGTAAAAGCAATACTAAAATTCTGTCAATAACAATTGCATTACGAAAGCAGGGAAACTGGGGCCTGACCACCCCCGGGGGTGGGTTTTTTTAAAACGCGGGGTCAATCCGGCCGATTTTAGGGATGAAAAAGCCCCGCGAACGATTGAAACTATCCACCCTGAAAGATCCAGAAACAAAAAAACCGCTAAGTAACACTTAGCGGTTAATAAGTTAAAACACCTAATAGCTTAGATAATGGGCCCGGCAGCTCTGATCTCATCTGTTACACCTGACGCATATTTTTCAAAGTTCTTCCTGAACAAACCAGCCAGGAACTTAGCTTTTTCATCATAAGCCTGTTTATCGGCCCATGTATTCTTTGGCATAAGGAGTTCTGAAGGGACACCCGGGCAGGACGTCGGTACTTCAAAGCCAAATACCGGGTCTATAGCATATTCAGCCTTATCCAGCTTCCCTTCCAATGCCGCGGTTATCATCGCACGGGTATAACTAAGTTTCATGCGGTGACCTACTCCATGGGGTCCGCCAGTCCAACCGGTATTTACAAGCCATACATTTACGTGGTGCTTACGCATTTTC
>DASWTK010000340.1:0-4288 GCA_036402175.1 Chitinophagaceae bacterium
TCAATGCCCTTCACACTGTAAATATCCGCCGCCATAAGTTTGAAATTATCACTCTGACCCTGCATTCCCGCTATCACTTCAAGCTGAAGACGCATGTTAGTAAAAACTTCGCCTTCTGTCTGTGATTCCCTGAATTCAAGATGCAACTTGTAAACAAACAAATTTATGGGGCATGTTACAAGAACGGTAGCAACAGGATTTTCAGTGACGTTCCTGACGGTTTTATTGAAAAACTGGCGCGACAATGCCACGTGATGCTGGTCTACATAAAACACCTGTGAAATATAGGTAACGTTCGGAATTCCTTCGGCCGAACAGGATGCGATCAACGCGGGGATCACTCCCTGCAGCGAAGGCATCATCTCCTCAGTTATTACTGGTGGCTGCATAAGGTATCAGGGTTTAGCTACACACTGTCCGGTGCCTTTCCGGGGAGTTTGTTCAAAGATATCGGTAACCAGAAAAGTCACCGCAAATGACGGTTGTAAATTATATGCGTCATAAAAGCCATCATTGCTATGCCCTACCTCTCCAATGGCATCTGAAAATGCCCTGAGATGTTTTTGTTGCAGGACAACCTCTTCGGGCGTGCAGTCACGCATGCTCTCGAAGTTTCCTTTATACTGATAACTTCTGAATGTGTAAATGTCAGCTACCAGCAGGGTAAGTGCAGGGCTTACCTTTAGGTTAGCAAGAAAGGTATCTGAATATTCAGCTGAAATAAAGAAGGTGAGCTTTTCACAATTACCGGTTGGTACAATTCCATTGCAATGAACAACGTCCGGTATATTGTTTTCATCACGGTTCGCAGCCCACATCGCCACGGGCAAACTTAATATCGAAAGATAATTTTCATCGGGCATAGTGCTCAGATCATTTTCAGTTTTGCTAAAAACATTTCCCTGTAGGTTTTACCGATAGGAATTTCCGTGCCTTTGATCCTGATCAGATGCTGGTCTGTATTGATCTCTTCAATGGCATCCAGTTTTACCGCATATGACCTGTGAATCTGCACAAATGTATCGGCTGGAAGCTGGTCCATCAAATTTTTAAGCCGCATATTTACCGCAAACCGTTTCGATGCAGTATGGATGTAACAATATTTCTCTTCTACTTCTATGAATACAATTTCAGGAATGCGGATCTTGAATAGCTTACTGTTGTATTTAATGAACAGGGCATCAGATAATGGATAAACCGCGTCTTCTTTTGAAGGGCCGGGCTGACCGGATTGATTTCCCTGTTCGTTTTCCAGCGCCAGTTCTATTGCCGCCTGAAGGTTGGTAGCGTGATAAGGTTTTACGATATAGGCGGCGGGCCGGGTTTGTTTCGCTTTGCGAAAGGTTTCACTGTCGGCAAAAGAGGTAATAAATACAACCGGAATTCTGCGGATGGAGGAAATGATTGAAGCAAGTTCAATTCCATTCAAGGGGCCATTGATGTCAATGTCGGCAAGCAGGATATCAGGTTGTTCCTCGTTGAAGATCTTTAGCGCAGCCGCCGCGTTATCTACAATCCTGTAATTTACATAACCCATCTCCTGCAGCACAAGTTCCAGTGTTTCAGCGAAAATAGCATCGTCCTCTACCGCAAGAATAAACAGGTCCGATGTAGTTTCCTCTTTCATTAGCCTAAAATACATTAATATGGCTAAAATAATTTTCCTTTATCAGTTCATTTAAACCAAAACGATATGAATGACACTGCAAAATCAGTTATGTACTTTGGCTTTTATTTATACCTGGTAGGACTAGCCCTGGTGTTTATTCCAAATGTTCTTCTGGGAGTGCTGCGAATTGAAGAGACCCGTGAAGTATGGCTTCGGGTTGCAGGTGTGCTGACAATCTGCATCGCATATTATTATCATCGGATGGGTGCGGGCAATAACATTCATTTTGCAAAACTTACCATCCCAACCCGGGTGTTTGTGTTTTTATCCTTTACTGTTTTCGCCATACTTGATCTTGTATCACCGGTCATTATAGGCTTTGGTATTGTTGACCTGGCAGGCGCGATGTGGACGTGGTCAGCCTTAAGAAAACAGGCGGTTTCTTTTGAATAGGCATAGACTCTTCCCATTAAACTAATAGAAGTTTTTGAAAGGAGAGAAGTTTGTGGGCAGATCAGGAAAAGACTCAGCTTGAACTATACTATTCCGGAACCTCAGTGGATACCAGTTCTTCGGGTTGTTTAACCTCTTCTTCAACCGGCTGTTTCGCTATATATTTAATACTTAGCTGAAACTTCGTGTTCATAGAGATTGTATAGTCGTTCAGCGTAAAAGTTTCTTTCACAACTTTATCTTCCAGTAATACCCCTGCCAGGTTTTTTGCCAGTGCAGAAGCGCTGATGACATTATTTACCCTGCCATTGCTGAATTCAATATGGAACTTGTGTGCTGACTTTCTAGCAATACCAGCCCTTTCGAAATCGGGTCTGTTCAGATCCAGCAATTGGTCTGATGTCAAAGATCTCTTTAATAAAATCTTGATAACAGGTAAATATTTCATCCAGACTTGTGTGTACATAATAAAAAAACTGTTTTGTTACAAAATCACATTTATCTGAGGCTGAAGCATTAAGGGGAAGAAAGTACCGGAAATAGAGGACAGCGCTACATTTTACTCAGAGTTCAAAATCAGCCCGAAAGTACGCCTAATTACGCGAAATGTCAATAATAAAGGCATGCCTTTGCTATACTTTAGCATAATATCCGCGTCTGTAAGCGTATCTTTGTTAGCATAAACAATAAATAAGGTAGTAAACTATGGCGAAATCCAGGGAAACATTTGGCAAAAAAGAAAGAGAGAAAAAAAGATTGAAAGAGAAGCAGGATAAGGCGGAAAAGATGCAAAACAGGAAAGCTAATGCCAAAGAAGGCAAGTCTCTGGAGGATATGATGGCTTATATTGATGAGAACGGCAATATTTCGTCAACGCCCCCCGATCCAAGGAAAATGAAGACTTTCAAGCAGGAAGACATGCAGATCAGGGTGCTTCGCCAGGAAGAGATCACCCAGGAAGACACTCAGAGAACCGGAGTAGTCCTGTTTTTCAACCACGAAAAAGGTTTTGGCTTCATAAATGACGGACAAACCGGCGAACGCATCTTTGTTCACGTGAAGCAATTAACCGAAGAATTGAAAGAAACCGACAAGGTAACTTTTGAAGTTGAAATGGGTCCTAAAGGCCCAAGCGCGGTTAATGTAAAAAAGATCGCCTAAAACTCCTCGTCCACCAGGTCTTTATTAATAATTGCCCCTGCTTTGGTGCCGGATGCGGTTGCAATGGAAACCGCCCTGAAAAAAAAGCAATTATCGCCCGCAGCATACACGCCCGGCACATTCGTCCTTTGAAATTCGTCTGTTTGTATCAGGCCCTGTTCGTTCAGCAGGCATCCCAATTGAACCGGAATTTCGCAATGTTGCTGAGTTGATGGCCTGATAAAAACCGCATTGAGCGAATATGACGTTTCATCTGCCAGAATAACCTCACTCAGGTAGCCATCCCGGTTTTTGATCTCAGCAATTGCCGTTTCTACAATCCTGATTGAATTCTTTTTCAGTTTTGATTTCTGTTCATCCGAGAATGAGGGAGCACCGTTCGTGAATAGCAGAATGTCTTTGCTCCATTGATAAATCAGTTTACATAAATCAAAACCCGCATCCCCGTTTCCAATTACACCCAACGGTTGCCCTTTCACTTCATAGCCATGACAATACGGGCAATGTAAGATTGAAATACCCCAGCATTCCGCAAATCCCTTTACTGGTGGCAAAAGATCTGTAACACCGGTTGCAAAAAGCAGCTTCTTTGCTGAAATGCCTGTTTGCAGAAGGGTGGTTACTTCAAATCCATTACTGGTATTTAAAGCTTTCACCACAGTATCGCTCAATAAATGGATCGTTGGATACTTCAGTACCTGTGCTATGGCAATTTTACTTATCTCTCCCGGAGCTTTGCCATCGTGCGTAATGAAATTATGTGAATGGGGCGTTTGCCGGTTGCATGGATTATCATTATCGATGATCAGCACATTCCGCGACGCCCTTCCCAATGCCATGGCAGCGGAAAGTCCGGCATAACTTCCGCCAATAATGATTACGTCGTAACTTTTTTTTCCAGTCATCTCGTTTGGTTTTTAAAAGTCCGGCAAGGATACTGAGCCAATTATCGTCTCATATTCAAGACGTCGAAATTATGAAATTTGAAGCGCGGCTTCCTTGGAACAACAATTGCATCTGATCAACTAAACAAATTTGTCATGGCAAAGGAAAAAAGACCAACGC
>DASWTK010000341.1:0-16024 GCA_036402175.1 Chitinophagaceae bacterium
ATAATATTCCTCTCCTTCCCTTCAGTTCTGTACCTGTTACGGTTCATTTCCATTCGGGAGCTACCCAGAATGGTAAGTTCATTATCACTCCAGAAGCCTGTTTTGAGCAATATCTCCCTATGAAAATTTCCAAACAGGGCGATCCAGTCAGGAAGGATCATATCTTTTTTGGAATTGCTCATTACTTCGGCATAAATATATTGAGGATGATGTTTGTCAATTATTCCGTGCTGAACATCCAGAACAGGAATATTCATGCTTTTTGCAGCAGCAAGAAAAGAAGTACCAGGCTTTTCTGAAGTAATGATAAGTTTTGGCCGGCAGATACCAAGAAAAAACCTGAACATTTTTAGCTCAGCACTGAACATAGAAAAAATGGTTCTTAGTTTTCCCATATCTACTTTCAGTGACCCGTGTTTGTCTGAGAAAGATTGTAGCTTCTCGTTTAATTTGTTTACGCAAAATTCAGACTCCCGCAATTCTTCTTTGCTCATTCTCTTAAATAACGGGAAAAGCGTATAAAGCTGGTCAACTTTAAAATCAATATTAACCCGGGACGGTTGTTTGTAGTCTCCGTTCACCGATGTCTCTGCATAAATATAATTACCTATCAGGCCCGACGATATGAAACCGTCAACAAGAAAATTGAAATACTTTCCATCTTCATCTTTAGCAAGTTTGTCTCCAGCGAATGTAAAAAAGAGAACACGGTTGGAACTTTTGAAATTTGAACCAACCCATAAGTTGATTAACTGCGTCAGCAAGGATGCAGCACCCGCGGTTTTTTTTAGAATCCTGTATCCAAGAAATTTACGTCTGGCTAATGATGAAGCTGATGGAACTGTATTGATATTATTGAAGTATAACGGAATTTTTACAATCTGCCATGCATTAAAATTCCTATACTTCAAAGCGGCTAATTCCTGGCCATAGGTGTTCTCAAACTCAAACAAATATTTTGATAAAACATTCCAGTTCGTCACGATCCTAAATATCTATAGCTTGTAAGCGTTTAAAATTTTTTAAAAGAATATAGGTCGAAGCACATAATAACCCTACTGACAAAATTGTCTTGATTATAAAATTTGCATCCCGCAATAAAATAGCTACGGTAGTAAAAATAAACAGCAGAACAATCCATGCGATAGGATAAAATTTTGCAGAATCGCCCTGCCTGTATGCTTTAAAAAAATATCCCGCAAAGCTCATATACAACAGGGAAAGAAAAGTTATCACAGCCGCTGCATTGATACCATAATAGGGAACAAATATTAAATTGAGCGCAAGGTTAATCAGGCCAGCTACAAAAGTGATGCGCCATAACACACCAGTTTTCTCATTCAGGCTTAATTTAATTCCGCTGTTAAAGTACATCGGCCTTGCTGCATAAGACATCAGGATTATGATGCCAATCCCATAAGCATCCTTAAGTTCATCATTTCTTATAAGCAGGTAAAATATCTCCTTCATCCACAACGAAAGCAGAAACGCTCCCAAAACAAATGATCCCATCAAAAAGAAAGTCAGGGCACGAGCGTCATATTCCGCATTACTTCTTTTTGACGTATATAATTTCGAGTAAAAAGGGCCAACAGCCATACCAATTGCTTCGGCCACTGATTCAAAATAACTTCCGAACTGGTAAGCTATATTATACGATCCAACTTTGCCAATATCAATTTTATAAATATCCATGACTATCCTGTCAGAAGAATTCAATAAAAAGGATGAATAATTATGCGGGATCATTGGCAAAGCAACTTTCAGGTGAGGAGTGATAAATCTGCGCCTCCACTTTATGATTGGAATTAACTTAAGCCTTCCATAAACAGGGTAAACAAATAATAAAAACATCACAAACGTTGAAACAAACGAAGTGATGAACCAGCTCATATAACCTAATTGCAACTCAACAATACAATAATAAGTAGCCGCGACACTGACAACTGCTGCAATTCCGGACGAAAATGCTATGTATGCCGGCTTTTGCGAAAACCTGAAGTAATAATTTCCTATAAGGTTTGTGTTATCAAACACTATGACAGGCACAATAGTAAGCAGGGCAATCCACCAAAAATTATGCATTGCCGACTGAGGAACAGCAATCAAAAGCAAAGCAAACAATATAATTATAAAAACAAGGTTCCACAAAATCAGATGGCCATGCAACATCCTCCATATGAATTTCCACCTGTGGGGAAATTTGAAAAATGTATTTACAAAGATCACACTGAATCCCAGGTCCTTCAATGCAGAAGAAATAAACAGATAAGAAGTTATGATTCCGTAGATGCCATAATCTTCCGCTGTTAAATGCTGCGTAATAATTGGCAATAATACAAGAGAAGCTATTTTAGGAACCTGCGGTGCTAGGGAATATAAAAATGAATGGGTTAATAATTTCTTAAGCATGTTCCAGAAAAGCCTTCTCCATTTGAACTAACCTGTCAGCAATTAATCTGTGCGCCAAAGAAGTCAGATGATGTCCATCCTCCTTGATTACAAACTCATCAAGATTTTCCACTTTAAGCAAGGTATCGTGGATGTCAATCAGCCTGATCTTTGAATTATTCAACTCGTTTATTACTTTCTTTATAATAAGATTATACCTGGCGATGCTATTCTGAAAACCGGGCGAATGCTGGTCCATTTCAATATTGGTTGGAGCTATATTCACTATATAGATCCTTTCAAACTCATTCACAGCACTCTTCATCCATTCTTTCAAAATCCGCTCATAGTCATAAACTCCCGTCAGGTGAAAAGAAAATCCATTTTTCAATAACCAGGGCCTTTTAGCATGGAGGAAGGAAATGACTCTCGATTTTAAAAACCCTGGCAATACTGAAATGATTCTCCGCAATCTGGTTGGCACAGGCCGGGGAGCACAATCACAAATGCCTTCGTGAATTATTAAAATATCCTTCTTTTCAGCAACATATTCCAAATCCTCTCTATAAACCCTGTAAAGTTTATCAATAGTAAAAGCAGGCCTTGCCCTGTTTATTAAAAAAATCTCTTCTGAATAATTCTGTCTCAGCCATTTTTCAAAAAGATAAATATACCGCTCGTCAAGTGAGACATGTCCAAGCCGTGATAATCCCAATGAATCTGAGTAGTATCCTACAACCATCTAATAGCCACTCATTTTACTATAATACTTCTTGACAAGTTTTTGCTGTTCAGAAATACTACAGAATTCGTCATGAACTCCTTCCAGGAAGGACTTAGTCTGAAGGTATAATCCCGGCTTATAATCTTTGTCGATCTGATCAAATATTTCAACAGGGGATATCACAACCGAACGTTGCTCCTGCACCTGCAATGCTTCCATTGGGCGAAGTATCAACCTGCGCTTTGCTGTCAGCATCTCTACTGACCACCTTCCCGGCGACTTCCAGTTTGCCTGGTACGAGAACAATGCTCCTGTTGAACTGATACCCGCACCCGCAAAAACTGCGGCGCTTGAATGCCAGCTTAATGAGTCCTTAGTAAATGATTTCATCTTTTCGGGCTTCCCACCCAAATAAAATGCAGTATCAACCACGTGCGATGAATTTGCCAGAAACCAATATTGTTTCACCTCCTCATCCAGATTTAAGCCTTCAATGGTGTGCGGCCATTCTGTGAATTCAAAATTGTAAGAAAGCACTCCGCCATCTTCTTCAATGCACTCTTTCGCTTTTCTGACCGATGCATAAAATCTACGGTTATAGGCAATCAGCACATTGGCATTCACTTCCTCCGATCGCTTCGCCAGGTCAGCAATTTCCCCGGGATTTTTTCCACCCGGCTTTTCAAGCAGGATAGTTTTTATTCCCTTTTTTAGTAACTGCCTGGTATTGTTGTATAAAGCATCTACACTGCTGGCAACTATGGCATGGGAATAAGAATTGGCAAAGTCAAAATTCTCCAAACCCCCAGCAATAACCTTTACCGTCGGAAAAGCCTCCCTAAATTGATTACAGTTATCCTCACCTCTGCCTATAACGTCGAACGTCACATTCAAATCAAGCAGAACACGGGCATATTCCCTGGCCATGTAACCACTGCCAACCAACAAGATATTTGATCTTTTTAAGTTATCGGACATATGCTGTTCGCGTCTGATGAATTGTAAATAATTGAATTAAAACTATTAAACAAAAGAGCATGGGCCGGAAAGGTTTCCTTCACCTGAGTAAGACGGCACCTGCCCGAAAAAATATCCTGAACTATGGTATGGGTAAGCTTGCTGGTCGGAATAATTGCAAATTCAGAAGAACTTATCCCATTCATCCCGATTGCAAACATTTGTTGAGTTTGTTCACTCAATAAGTATCGCCTGTCTCCTATTTCTATATTGATAGTAACACCACCAGTAAATCCTTTTTCCGACACCAAAATGAGATCATTGTTTTTCGCATCTGCCAAATTGATAACGCCGGTGAATTCTCTGTATTCTTTCCCTCTTCTGTTCTCTGTTTCAGAAAGGCTTAACAAAGAGCCCCTGGTTTGCAGACTAACACCTTCCGTTAAATACTGGAACATATCTATATAATGGATGGCGTTGCAACCCAAACCAAATTCGCCACCATGCACCACCATAGAGATATTAGATTGGTGTGGAATATTATCTCTTATTTCATTATAGGCGGGAAAATACCTGCTAACAAAATTGCAGTACGCTTTTGCATTTGCCTCATCCATCAGTCTGATGATCTCGCTGAACTGACTTTCAGATTGGAAAACGATTTTTTCCAATAGAAACAGTTTAACTCCTTTCTGCAAAAGCCATTTTACAATTTCAAACCGTGGACCAGAAGATGTAGCCACAATAGCCAGGTCAAATGATCCATTTAATTGATTCAGTTCCCTGTACCTGGTAAAATCGCCTGGCCTGGCTCCAATCCTTTCCGAATTTGCCGCGATATTCTCATCATAAGGCTCTACAACATGAATGTCGTATGCCGATTTGCTGCTCAACAACGACTGCACGTGTCTGCAGCCCATTGAACCGAAACCAATCACTAAAATCTTTTTCATCCTTTTGTTTGCCGGGAATATTATCTACAATCCAATGAATACATTAAGTATGATACTACTTCCTGTCATTTAAACCTGTGCCGGCAATATTGTGCTTCAACTTCCACTCTCCGTTTGTGTCTTTTCCCCACAAATGCGGAGAACGCCAACTATCAATCACCTCATGAAAATATTCCTCCGTTATGTCACAATATTCCAGGAAAGTCTTTAAATACTTGCCGGGAAATTCGCCATCAAATTTACTTACCAGCGCCACGCCTTCTTCCCGTGTGATATGACCATCGCGAATTTCATGTGCTGTGTCGGATGTGCATCTGCCAATGCCGAATTTTATAAAACCCAGGTAATAGTGAAATCCGTCGATCTTATCATCCAGTGAAGCATACTTCGAGTATGTGCCTTCACTTCTCACAGGATTAGCCTGAAAGCCGGTATGCTCAACGCAGTAATAATAATTTTCCTGCGGGATCCATTTATGGTAATAACCATAAAAATGCAATTCCATTCCCAGTTTATCCAGCGCTTCGGACGGAGGAGCCAGGTAAGGAACAACGTCTTTCTCGCTTATTCCATAACGCGTGAGGTCTGCCGGTTCAATTCCGGAGAAATAGTGTTTTTTATGATCTGTTTTATAATCCCTGGTAGGCTTAAAAGCATTTTTCATGTCGCCACCATACTCCACCTCGCCGTTTTCACCATACATTACCAGCGGGATCTGAAAAGCATGAGCAATCTGCATCGGGAAATTTGTCTGGCCATAGATGAATGGCTGGAACGGATCGCCCAAAATGTCAAAAAATAATTTAGTCAGCTTTCTATGTGTTTTTCCCGGAGGTGTTCCGAGAAAGTTTGCCAGATCGCCAACTCGGGTCATATTGTGAAGGTTCTGCCATCCAATATCAGTATACAGGTGCGGAGCCCAGGTGACTGTTAACGGATTCATCCCGTACTTGTGCTTCAGTTCATGAGCAATGTACGAGGCGTCTTTTCCACCGCTGCATGGAACTATTACATCATAAGTCCCATCATTACGCCTGAACCTGTCCAGAAGCGCAACCAGTTCTTCTTCACGTTTTTTCCAATCAATTTGTGTGTTTTTATAATCTGCGTAACGACATGCAGAACAAATTCCCTCTTCATCCAATGTAATCCGTGGACGTTGATTAGATACTGTACATCTTTTGCAAAACTTAACTTCCGTAGGCAAATTATACCTTGACTGTGTATTCTTATGTTCCATATTAAAGATTCAGAAAAGATCTGTAGATTTTTAAACCATGTTCACCACTGCGTTCCGGATGGAACTGGCATGCAAAAACATTGTCTTTTGCAATGGAAGAACAATATGTAAGGCCTCCATACGTAGTAGTGGAGAGTGTCACTTCCTTATTTTCAGGAAGCACATAATAAGAATGAACAAAATACATATACTCACCTTCACTGCATTCCTGCAATGGTGAATTTTCCCAGGTGGTGCCATTGGCATGCTGGATCTGATTCCATTCAATCTGGGGGACCTTCAGCAATTGCCCATCGGTATTAACTGCAGGAAAGCGGCGTGTTAAACCTTCAACAATGTTCAATCCCTTATGATTGCCGAATTCTTCACTTTCAGAGAATAGCAATTGCAATCCAAGGCAAACACCCATAAAAGGTTTGCCTGATTGTATAAAGTCGTGAATGGGATTTATAAGATCCAGCTCTTCCAGTGTTTTCATGGCATCGCCAAACGCGCCTACGCCTGGCAGAATTGCATAGTCAGCCGCTAAAAGCTCGTTCTTGTCCGAACTGATCTTCGCATCTGCGCCAAGATGCCTGCATGCCTGCTGCACACTGAAGAGATTACCCAAATGATAATCTATTATCACTACATTTTTACTCATACAAGTTCAATGCTCCTGCAAGGAATACCGCGGGTTGAAAAAAAGTCTTTTATTTCTGCAACATTATGAAGAGCAATTCTGCTGAATGAACGACCGCTCTCCAGGAAATTTGTATTTCCTTCTGTTTTATTTGTAAAATCGGCCTTATGTTTTGTAACGAAATCATAATGTATCATGGAAGCAAGTGCAACTGCATCCGCCTTTCCTTCCTCCACTACATCCGAAAGGTCAGTAAGCGAACCCGCGCCTCCATGGGCTATTACTGGTATGGGCACACCCAGGGCAACTTTCTTTGTAAGTTCCAGATCATAGCCGTTACCTGTCCCTTCCCTGTCGACAGAAGTGATCACAATTTCCCCTGCACCTGATTCTGCAACCTGTTGTGCCCATTTCACAACTTCCACGCCTGTATATTCACGACCATTATCAATAAAAGCATAATATTCACCACCTGGTTGTTTGATAGCTTCAATAGCTACAACAATGGTTGATGAGCCAAACTTCTTTGAGGCCTCTTTGATAAAAGAAGGGTTCCGTATTGCAGCAGTATTAATGGCAACTTTATCCGCACCTGCCCGAAGTACATTCTTAATATCATCCAGCGTTCTGATTCCTCCACCAACTGTTAAAGGAATAAATATCTGCTCGGCAGTTTTAGTGATCATCTCCTGCAAACTGTTACGGTCGTACAGACTGGCAACAACGTCCTGGTAAAACAATTCATCGGCGCCATTTTCATAATAATACCGTGCAAAGTCTTCAGGCTTTCCCAATACCCTTAACCCCTCAAGGTGAATGCCCTTAACGAGATTCGGGCCTTTGATATCCAGCCTGGCAATAATTCTTACATTCTCCATTTAATTACTGATTCTTTCTGATACAATGAATTCCGCATACTGCCAGTCAGCCATTGTATCCAGATCAATTGAATATTTCTCAGGCATTATATACTTGACGATCTTCCTGAATTCAGAAAATGATTTTTTCTCCATTAGGGATGATGCATTGATTATATATAATGACCCATTATAAGAATAAACTTCAGGAGCGTCCTGGCGCCGTGAATATTTTCCATCGCCTTTACTTATATGCAGATACCCATTACCATCTTCTTCGAATAAATTAAAATAAGGGTTGGCACCGGAAATATTAACGCTAACTACCATGTCAATATCCTTGCTGAACAACTGCATCGCCTCGTCAAGCTGGAACTTCTCCCTGATTGGAGAAGTTGGCTGCAGGAGAATAACTCCGTCATAAACCTTTCCTTCCTTTTGATAAAAAGACAATGCATGCTCAAGTACTTCAAAGGTTCCGATTGTATCAGTTGCAAGATGCGACGGCCTTATAAACCGGGGTTGGTAATTCACGCTTTTAACGCATTCCGCAATCTGATCCGAATCAGTGGAAACGCAGATATCGGAGTCCGTAACAAACTGTCTCGCGAATTCCAGGCTGTAATGAATCAACGGTTTATTCCCAAGGGGTTTGATATTCTTCCCCGGAATTCCTTTTGAGCCGCCTCTTGCTGGTATCACATACAGAAACCGCATGCCTACCAATAAATATGTTTAATATCTTCCTGTGCTTTATAAAAATCGTTCAACCTGCCAATGTCGAGCCAATATCCCAGGATAGGATAATGAAAAATTTTACCGCTCTGCCTGATAATTTTATCCATCAGATCTGTGGCATTGTACAGTTCATCTTTAGGGATCTGATGCAATATTTCCCTTTTCAAAAGGTAAATGCCAGCATTCGCAAAATAAGTGTAACGCGGTTTTTCTTTGAGCGAAACAACCGTACTGTCTTCCAGCTCAAGAATTGCATATGGCAGATCAATGTGATGCGGGATAGTTGCCACACCCATATCTGCACCTGATTTTATAAACTCCCGGTAGAAATCGCCAAAATCGATGTTCGTAAGCAGATCCGAATTCATCAACAGAATGATATCCTGTTCAAACTCATTGACAAGAGTTATTGAACCGATCGTTCCCAGCGGTCGTTTCTCATTAACGTAATTGATATTTAGTCCCTTTTCAGACCCGTCGCGGAAATAGTCCTTTATTTGTTGGCCCAGGTAGTTTATACTGATATGAATGTTACGTACCCCAAATTTTTGCAAACGATCGATATTATATTCGATGATGGGCTTGTTCCCTACTTTCAGCATTGGCTTGGGGATGTCTTTTGTCAGCGGCATAAGCCTTTCACCTTTACCTCCGGCCATGATAACAGCGTCAACCGGGATGATCTCTTTATAATCCTGCAGACTTAGTATGTCAATGATCTTCTCTTCATCGCACAAGACAGGCACATAATTTACTCCTTCCTGCCTGCAATAAACTATGAAAGCATTATCAAGGTTATAATGAAATACTTTTTTGCAATTTGGATTCATTACGCTCGCAATGCTGTCCCTGACGGATGCGTCTTTTAAAAATCCGCGCCTGATATCACCATCTGTTACCGACCCCAGCAATCTGCCATCAGCATCAACAACAAACAATACGTTGGAAGCAACGCCTACTTCATCAAGAATTGCGAGTGCCTGTTTGATCGTAAATGTTTCTGGTATGATCCTGTTTTGCCAATTAAGCATGAGGTAAGTCGTGAAACTTTTTAACGGTGCTGTTAAGTTTTCCAAATTTCCTGATTTGTTTTAAAACTTCTCCGGAAGTATTGCCTTTACCATAAGGATTGACTGACTTTCTGCAGGTTGTCCTGAAAGCTTCTGAAAACGCCTTCTTCATCGCTTCGGCAATTTGCCTGCGGTTAGGTGGCGTGTCAATAACAGTTTCAGGTTTCAAACGTCCATCCTGCCTGCTTCCAATGTTTACTGTAGGGATATTGAAAGCAGGTGCTTCAATTATACCGCTGGACGAATTTCCTATCACAGCCTTTACATACTGGAGAAGAGACAAATATTTTAGTTGACCCAGGCTTGTAAAGCTTTTTGCCCTTCCATTCTGAGCCACCGCATAATCTTTCAGCAACTTCCCTATCACGCGCCCATCTGTATCTGCATTGGGCATAGTTAAAATAACTTTTGTCTCCGGGAATTTATCTAATGCGGCCAGCAGCTCATTCACCTGTTTCTCAGAAGAATTGCTCTCCATTGTAACCGGGTGAAAGGTCACCAGCACAGACTTTTCAATATTCTCAAATTCCAATTCAGCTTCAAGTTTGCTTTTTGAGAGCAATGAAAGCTCTTTAATATTATCAAGACCTATTGCGCCTGTATTGAAAACCCTTTTCGGATCTTCCCCGAGTTGTATAACGCGATGTCGATAATCTTCTGTAGATGTAAAATGGAGATAAGCCATTTTAGTAATGGAATGACGAAACGCATCATCCGTTGCGCCCTCGGTCAGTTCTCCTCCGTGCAGATGAGCAATTGGAATTTTAAGCAAATGTGCTGCAGTTGCTGCCGCAAATGTTTCGAAACGATCACCAAGCAATACCACCCAGTCGGGTTGTAGCCTGTGCAATGCTTCTGCAAGTCCCATTATACCAATTCCTGTAGATTTGGAAATTGCCACATCAGTATCTCCCGAAATAAGATTTTCAACTTTTTCATTAATGTGGAAACCATCCCTTTCAATTTCCCTGAAAGTCAGCCCGAACTCAGGAGACAGATGCATACCGGTAGCAATGATCTGCAGCTGCAAGTCTTTCTCCTGTTTAATCCGTTTCATCAGCGGTAACAGCAAGCCATATTCAGCCCTTGAGCCCGTAATGATACATATTGTCAGGACTTCCTTTTTCATAATTCAATGAGCTCATCAGGCTCGAAATTTCTTGATGCACGCTGACCAATGATCTGGTCCCAATGCATGGGACTAATTCCTGTACCAGGTCTCTTTACTGCTAAGTTATTACTACTGAAAACTTCGCCCTGCGCTATTTTTACTGCAGCCACAATACTTTTTCTTGCTACTACTTTATTTCTGGCTTCGGACGATGACGGTTTTTTTTCAGCGGACCCCAATGCAATTTCTATATTCCTGATTGAAGCCACCATTTGTTTCAGCTCGTCTGGCTCCAGTGATGCCTTGTGATCAGGCCCTTCCATATTCCTGTCGAGCGTAAAATGCTTTTCAATTAATACGGCGCCCAGTGCAACGGCGGCAATGGGTACCTCAATTCCGTTTGTATGATCAGAGTAACCGTATTCAACACCGAAAGTTTTGCCGATAGCGGGCATTGCCAATAGGTTTACATCGCTAAAGGGTGTAGGGTATTCAGTATTACAATGCAGAATTTTTATGCGCGATCTATCAGCTCCACCATCCAGTAATACATTTAACGCTTCCCCTATCTCCTCCATGCTTGCCATTCCTGTTGACATTATAAGTTCAGGAAATGCAGCTGCCATCTTTCTCAGGTAAGGGAGATTTGTAATTTCACCTGAAGGTATTTTACCCAAGGTTATTCCTATCTGCTTTAAAAGATCGATGCTTTCAAGATCAAAAGGTGTAGAAAGAAACCTGATATTCTTGTCTGCGCAATAGTCTATCAGCTCAAGGTGATCCTGCTCATTCAGCTCCAGTTTCTTCAGCATTGCCAACTGACCCTCGTCGTTACCGGTGTTAGCTTGCTGATAACTGGCTTTCGTTGCATGGGCGCTGGCTATTTGCTCGGCCTTAAAAGTCTGGAACTTTACGTAGTCAGCACCTGCGTCCGAAGCTGCGTCAACCAATTGTTTTGCAAGCCGAATGCTGCCATTGTGGTTTACACCTGCTTCTGCTATGATGGTGACCTTTTTCAAAAATCAATTGATCTTTTTTACCGGATTACCTGCATATGTGCCAGGTTCTGTTATTGAGTTTATCACAACCGATCCTGCGCCAATGATCACATCGGATGCTACCGTAACTCCATGAGTAAGTACAGCTCCGCTTCCAATAAAAACCCGGTCGCCAATTTCGCAGTGACCGTTCAGTATGGCGCCAGTGGAAATGTGTGAATGATTTCCTACCCTGCAGTCATGTTCTACCAGGCAATGATTGTTAAGAATTACATTTTGACCGACATGCGCAGCAGCATTTAATGTAACGTGCTGCATTACGATAGTTCCTTTTCCCAAGGAAGAGTAAGGCGAGACGAAAGCGGTTTCCGCAACAATAGCGGGAACTACCGTTGCATTGGATGATTCCAATAATTCAAACAGGCGCACCCTGACTTCTGCTGACTTTACCTGTCCCACCGTTATCAGAAAATATAAATCCTGCTGTTTTGCAAGTTCAGGAATCAATTCATTTCCTCCCAGCACCGGGTATTCAAGTACACGTTCGCCTTTTGAAAGCTTTGTGTCAATCAAGCCATAAATACTGTATTCGTGCTGGCTTTCAATTACACCAATACATGACCGGGCGTGTCCGCCCCCACCAACTAATACCAGTTTTTTAGTCATGATAAAATTCATTTACCAATCCGGCAACCGTTTCCAGTTGTTCATTGGTAATATGCGTAGAGCAGGGAAGGCTAAGGCAGTCGTTATACACCGCAGAGGAAACATCATTGCTGGTGTAGTAAATATTTTCGCGGAATGCGGGTAAGCGGTTCATTGGTACCCAGAAAGGACGTGCATCCACACCTTTATCGCGCAGGAATTTTCTCAATTCCTTTTGCCTGGGAACTTTAATAGTATATAGCCAGTGGTTTGAGTCTACTGATTCCGGAATTTTTTGAGAACAGATTCCTGGAATTAGTTTAAACTGGTTGTTATAATAAGAGCTGATCTCTTTTTTTCGTTTTATAAAGGAAGGCAGTTGTTCCATTTGTGCGACTCCCATTGCCGCAAGCACATTTACCAGACGGTAATTATAGGCAACCTCATCGTGGTAGTATTCATTGGCATCTGCCTTTGCCTGTGTACTGAGGTGTTTGGCTTTTTTTGCAAGGCCCTCATCATCGGTGATCAGCATTCCCCCGCCGCCTGTAGTAATGATCTTATTGCCGTTGAAACTCAGGCAACCCATTTCACCAAATGTACCGGCGTGCTTTCCCCTAAAATAGGATCCCAGGGCTTCCGTGGAATCTTCAACCATTTTCAGGTTATTCGCATGCGTTATTTTCATCAGCCTGTCCATGTCGCCGATGTTTCCCAGCACATGCACCGGCATTATTGCGCTTACGATCCTGCCCGATACTGTATGAAAGCATCGTCCATTCTTTTGTTCGCATTCATTTTTCAGGAATTGTTCCAGCAGGTCAAGGTCCATCTGCCATGTACTGCTATCCACATCAATCAGAACAGGATCAGCCTGTACATATTTTATAGCATTGATGCTGGCAACGAAAGTTATGTTAGGAGCAAGAACAAGTTCGCCCGGTTTCACACCTGCAAGCAGTAAACCTAAATGAAGCGCAGTTGTACCATTAGAAGTGGCAACCGCATATTTAGCACCGCAGTATCGTGCAACAGCTGCTTCAAATTCATTAACGAATTTCCCTACCGACGAAACCCAATTGGTATCAAGGCATTCCTTAATATATTTCCATTCATTGCCCGACAGGTTCGGTTCGGATAAAGCGATCATAGATCCTTACACTATTTATCAAGTCTTGAAAATGCCGGTTACCCTATCCAGAAGGTTCTTTTTCTTTTTTCTTTTCTTTCCTTCTTCCTCAAAATACCCACCACCATACGCATATCCATAACCGTAACCATAATTTCCGTAGCTATAATAGCCTCCATAACCCGCACCAACCTTAACGTCATTCAGCAGAAGCGACATGCGCGGCAGTTTTTTGGAAGTATATAATTCATCAATCAGAGAAATCTGTTTCTTGTAGGTATAACCTTGTCTTAGAATAAATATGCTGCAATCAACGTATTGCGAAATAACCATAGCATCACTTACCAATCCAACCGGAGCAGTATCCACGATTACAACATCAAATTCTTTTCTCACCTGCTCAAACAATTCCTGCAACTTCGGATCAAGCAACATTTCTGCTGGATTTGGAGGCAACGGGCCGCAGGGTATTACAAATAAGTTCTCAACTTCAGGAACCGGTATGATGATCTGATCAAGTTTTACATGCCCGACAATGTAATTTGTAATCCCCATCTTCTTTTTCAGTTCGAGATTAGCAACGACCTTCGGCTTACGAATATCCATTTCCATTATTACCGTTCGCTTACCAGTCAAAGCCATCACAGCGCCAATGTTTGTACTGACAAAGGATTTTCCTTCACCACTGAAAGACGAAGTGATCATAATAACCGGCTTCTCAACTTTATTAAGCAGGAATTGCAGATTCGTTCGGATGATCCTGAATTGTTCCGAAATAAACCGGCGGCTGTTTTGTGTAACCACAAGCACTTCTTTTCCTTCTGAATGGCCAATTTCTCCGATGAATGGAGTATCTGTTATCCGTTCAATATCCGCTTTGTTCTTTACCTTATCATTAAAGAATTCAATCAGAACGATAAGGCCAATAGGGACTGCTAATCCAAACACCATTGCTACCATATAGATAGACTTGCTGTTCGGGCTGATCGGGCTACTTCCGGTTCGTGCAGGCTCAACGATTTTGCTATCTGATATTGTTGAAGCAGAAGCTATGGCGGTTTCTTCTTTTTTCTGCAGAAGAAACAGATACAATTCTTCTTTTATCTTTTGCTGACGCTGTCTTTCGGCCAGCTGTTGTCCCTTACTTGGTATCGATTGAAGCCTTTGCTCCATCCTGCCACTTTCCCGTTGAAGATTATTTTTCGTGATAAGGTATGACTGGCGAACATTTCTAAGCGCTTCAACAATATCCGCCCTCAGTTTAGTGATTCTATCATCCAGATTTATAACAAATGGGTTAGCGGCTGGCATCGTTGCCAACGCATTTTGCCTTTCCTGCTGAAGTTGATTGTATTGTGTGATGAGTGGTACGAGTGTTGGCTCCTGCGTCCCAAGTTCTACTGGAACTACATTCCACGCATTTGCGTTATTCGAAAGGTAACGGATCAGATAATCAAGAATAGACATCCTGATCTCCTGCTGAGTCTGCGAGCTGGCTTCCTGGTTCATACGCTCCAGGTACATTTGCGATTGCTTATTAAGATCAATAGCCCTGTTTGACTCAACAAACCTGGTGAGGTCTTTTTCAACAATTCCTAATTCAACACGTAAACTATCAAGTCTTTCATCAATAAACTGCAGCGTGAAAATTCGCATCTGCTGTTTGTCTTCAATATTTGATTCTTTATAAACCAGCATCAGGGTATTGAGAATGTCCTGTGCCATGCGCGGATTCTGCGACTCATAAGTTAATGTAATTACCTGCGCGAAGTTGTCAACCAATGCTACTCTCAACCCACCTGTTACCAGTTCTGCTGCCGATTCCGGTGAACGACGACCAACCACGTATTCATTACTTGCATAAAGATTATGTACCTGTGATACAAGTTTAACAACCCTGAAAGTAGCACCCCCATATGAAATCGTCTCCCCAAAATTATACTGCTTCTGCTGATCCTTAATTCTGAAACGATTATTATCAATCACAGTCAACTCAACTGAAAAACTCGAATTCGAATCAAGCGGTGGTAATAGCTGAATATCTATCGGAGCTTCGCGGTAAAGTAATGTATTACGAATGTTACCCAGGTTGATACAATATGATTGAAGGTTGAGCAGCTTTGCAACTCTCGCTGCCAGCGGCCTGCTCTTCAGCAATTCCATTTCGTTGAACACGTTCTGAATACTCGAGCCTGAAAATATCTCATCAAACCTGTCATTCCCCCTGCCAGGAGCTTCGCGCTTGATCAGCAACCTTGCTTCTGCCTTGTAAACAGGAACCGCATAACGCAACTTGATCTTCGCAAACACCAATGCCAGTGCCAGCGATAAAATGATCCATGGGAGATATTTCAGATATCTCAGGATAAACTCGCGTGGTGAAAGGGCTTGCTTTTTTTGTATGTCTCTGGCCAATTGGCCATTTGTTGCTTCCATAAAAATTCGCTAACGAAAGATACCTATTAAAATTGCTAACACAGAGATCACGCTGGTTGCAAGCGAAATATTCCGGATGGTTACCTGGTCTGCTGAAGCTGCTTTGTTGCGTGTGAGGTCAACATACACTACATCGTTGGGTTGCAAATAAAA
>DASWTK010000342.1:0-6692 GCA_036402175.1 Chitinophagaceae bacterium
GCAGGTTAGCCAGGAGGAATACAATAAGTATTCAGTGATGATGGAGCTTCAGGCCGATTTCCTTGCCGGAGTATGGGCGCATCATGCACAACGTATGATGAACACACTGGAACAGGGAGATATTGAAGAGGCGCTCAATGCAGCGAATGCAATCGGGGACGACAGGTTGCAAAAGCAATCACAAGGCTATATCGTTCCCGAATCCTTTACACACGGAACATCGGAGCAGCGCATGTACTGGTTCAGGAAAGGATTTCAGTCGGGCGATATGCGGCAGGGAGATACCTTCAACGATCCTTCACTGAGATAGCAACTACGCCTTTGAACACTTAGTTTCCGCAAGACCCACCCTCCCTTGCGCCCATAACCCATTACCCAACCTTACCATCTTTCATCAATTTTTCATTTTTCATTTTTCATTTTTCATTTTGAAATTTTCATTTTCCATTTCCCCCCTTTCGTAAATTTGATCAAACACGCCACCATGCCCAAAACTCCTGCTAAGAAAAAAACCGCCACAAAAAAAACAGCTAAACCTGTTCCCAAAAAGGCAACCTCCAGTAGCAAAACCGGCAAGGACAGACCCATTAAATATGAAGATAAGTCGGGCGGACAGCCTGAACTGCTGCCAGTATTCCATGAACTGAAAAAATTGCTGGACAATTATGAAAAGTACCCGCTGGTTGTAAGAGGCGACCTTAATGGGCAGTATTCGTTGTGGTGCGACAAACCAGTTGAAGTTGCGGGAAAAATGAAGGATGTGTTTTTTGCCGGACTACTGGTTCAGAAGGGTTATGTGGGATTTTATTTCATGCCTGTTTATGCCAATCCTGCTTTGAAAAATAAACTTCATCCCAACCTTGTAAAATGCCTGAAAGGGAAATCCTGCTTTCACATCAAAAAAAATGAACCTGAATTAATGTTACACGTCAAAAATGCACTTAAGACAGGTTATGACGATTTCCGGCAAAAAGGCTGGGTCTGATGTAAAAATCTGACAGCATTAACTTCCGTTAACTCCATTCATATTTTACCGTAGCCAGCCCGTAAATAACCGCTACGAACTCATTCGTTTTTTCCAAAATTTTGGTGGAAACAATGATGACATGAAAAAAAGCTTGTTGTTCCTGGCTGGATTGATGAGTATCGTTCTTGTGGCTGCTCAACAACCTACTCGTGGAAAGTTTGCGATCAGTATCGTTGGCGATCAGCTTTCACCAATGGAGAATGTAACCGTCCAGCTTATCCGAAGCAAAGACTCGTCGCTTGTAAAAGCTGCCATATCAGACAAAGCCGGTATTGCGGAATTTGAAAACATCAGGTTTGGTACATACCTGCTGAAGGCAAGTATGGTAAACCATGCTACGAAATATTCTGAGGTATTTACGCTAACAGCAGAACAGCCTGTGGTACAACTTCCAGCTATAACCATGGAAAAGGCGGCTTCCAATATGAAAGAGGTGGTTGTATCTGCAAAAAAACCCTTCATCCAGAAACTAACCGACAGGATAGTGGTGAATGTTGATAACAGTATCGTGAACGCGGGCAGTTCGGCCTTCGATGTTCTTGAACGCTCACCCGGCGTACAGATCGATCCGAATGATAACATCAGCCTACGCGGACGTGCGGGAGTGATAATTATGATCGATGGAAAGATCTCGCCGATGTCGGGTGCCGACCTGGTGAATATGCTGCGAGGACTTCCATCCAACAGCATTGAAAGCATTCATATTATCACCAATCCGTCGGCCAGATATGATGCGGCAGGTAATTCCGGCATCATTGACATACGTATGAAAAAAGACCAGCGAATGGGCACAAATGGCACTTTTACGGCAGGATATGGTCAGGGCGTTTATCCAAAAGCGAATGCAGGGATCACGCTCAATCACCGGAACAAAAAAGTCAACATTTTCGGCAATTATAATTACGCGCACAGGGTTGGCCTTAATCACCTGATCCTCGATCGTAACTTCTTTAACAACGGCACTTTTAATGGAGCAGATAAAAAGGATAATTATTCTGTTTCTCCTTTCAACTCACATGCAACGCGCCTGGGTGCAGATTTCTTTCCCTCAAAAAGAACTATCATCGGTTTTGTAGTGAATGCCAACTTCAATCATTTCAGCAGAAGGAACGACAACAACTCGATTGTGATCGATAACCAGAAAAACCCTGCTTCCACTTTTAAAACCAATGCATCGAATAATGATCACCTGAACAATGGCGTTGCGAATGTTAACTTCAAACATACGTTCGACAGTACAGGTAAGGAGATCACAGCCGATATAGACTATGGAATTTACAGGAACAGTTCACTCTCTACAACCGCCACTAAATATTATGAACTGGACGGTTCAACGCAGTTTCCTGATTATATTCTGAATGGCGATCAGGATGGAAAACTTACACTGAAAACCGCAAAGGTCGACTATGTAAATCCTTTGCGCAACGGGGCGAAGTTTGAAGTGGGTGCAAAAACAAGCCTGGTTTCATCAGATAACGACGCGAAATTCTTTGACGTGAGTTCAGGAACGCCTCAGAATGATATTTACAAAACAAATCATTTCTTATACGAAGAAGGGAACAACGCGGGTTACGTAAACTTCAGCAAGGAGTTTAAAAAATTCAATCTGCAGTTTGGCCTGAGAGGAGAACATACGAATGTAAAAACACACCAGGTAATGGGTGACAAGAAATGGGACTCAAGCTATTTTCAGTTATTTCCCAGCGCTTACTTCAACTATAAAATAAAACCTGATCAGACCATTGGAGTATCAGTAAGTCGCCGTATCGACCGCCCGGGCTATTCCCAATTGAATCCATTCCTTTTCCTGATTGATGTTACCACTTATGCAACCGGAAGTCCGGGTCTGCAGCCACAGCTCACCTGGTCGTACGAAATGAGCTATACGGTCAAGAGTCTCAATTTTACTTTGGGATACAGTCGTACCAAAAACACTCAAAGCATTGTTCTTGTAAGATTCAAGGATGTATTTCCGCACATTCCGTCAGACGATAACGTAACCGTTCAGATACCGGTGAACCTGGAATCTTCTGATTATCTGGGATTGAGCATTTCCGCTCCGGTACGGGTGAATAACTGGTGGAACATGATCAACAACGCTGATATTTATTACAATCATTATAATGGCAATCTTGCCGGAACTCCCCTCAACAATGGAACCGCTGCTGCGAGAGTAAGCTCTAATAACACCTTCCAGTTAAAAAAGGGATGGACAGTTGAATTGAACGCGAACTATGGTACCGGTGGCAGGAGTGGTTACCTCATCTTTGAACCACAATGGGGTATTGCGGCGGGCGTTCAGAAAACGGTGATGAAGAAACAGGGAACGATCCGATTCAATGTGACCGATATTTTCTGGACCAATCTTCCAAAGGCAACCATCACCTATAATAATTACGTTGAGAACTGGCACGCTTTCCGTGAAACACGTGTTGCTACCTTGTCATTCACTTACAGGTTTGGTAACAGCAAGGTTGCAGCTGCCAGAAGAAGAACAACAGCATCTGAGGAAGAAAGAAGAAGAGCCAACTAATAATATTTGCCCATGGAAAACAAAGGCTGTCCCGGAACAGGGACAGCCGTTTTTATTTATGAATGCCTTTCAATAACTGAAGGTGCGGTTGCAGGTGTGCCAGCGTGTCCTTACTCAGAAATTTTCTGAGGTGTTTAAAAAAATGGCTATGGTCATAATAACCATAAATTGAAAAATGAAAATCGTCGGGCGTGGAAGCGAGATGCGCGGCAGCCTTACGAACGCGCATGATCTGCAATGCTTTTTTGCTGCTGATGCCGGTAGTGGTTTCAAAATAACGCTGGAGCGTGCGGGATGAAATGTCGTATTGTTCCGCGAATTGTTCAACCGTGGTTGTAAAATCATTCTGTTGAAAACAATGATCGAGTATTTCCCGTACAATCCTCACTGGCTGCATCGAACCCGAATATTTTTCAACGATAGATTGATAATGGGCTGCCAGCAGGTCTACCCGCTTTTGAAATGTAGAAGCATTCTTTATCCGTTCTATGATCTTT
Source organism: Chitinophagaceae bacterium (assembly GCA_036402175.1). Lineage (GTDB taxonomy): Bacteria > Bacteroidota > Bacteroidia > Chitinophagales > Chitinophagaceae > DASPKM01. The sequence goes on from DASWTK010000342.1 coordinate 4,058, forward strand.
CTGTCGAGCAGATAGCTCAAAGGAAATATGTACTCCTTGTATTCTGAGAAATCGATCTTCTTTTCGAAAATGACCGGAGATATTCTGAACTTGATACCAAAGATCTTATTTCCGGGTTGATGGTAACATTCAATGCTGGTATGCCTGGGCAAAAATCCGTCACCCTTCATTTCAAAGCTTTTGTTGTCAAGCTGCATTACGAAAGGAGTGCCAAGATTAAAAAGATAAGTGTACCCGATATTCGGGAATAAGGCGTCGGAAAAACCGGAAGGATAATTTTCCCAGATCGGATCAAAATCGGTTTCCCAGAAGAAATCGATAAAATGTGAAAGCGAAGAAGGAGGCGCCACCCGATGGTACCGTTCCTGAAAATGTTCCCTATGAAAAAATTCAACATGCTGCACAACCAAAACTACAGGATTTTTCACCACTTTTTGGGAGGAATCAACCTGGAAAAGTGGAGAAAAACCCTGAGGCAGGCTTGATAAACAACCATAATTTTGAAAAATTCAGAAACAGGTGAATTACCTCCATGTGAGTACCAGCCCATGAGCCATTTTGATTCAGCTAATACAATTTTTCAGAAAGCCGTTGCCTTTGTTACACAAACCAACAGTCATTTGTTCCTGACCGGGAAAGCCGGGACAGGCAAGACCACGTTTTTGAAATACATCCGTGATAATTGTTCTAAAAAAACAGCGATTGTTGCTCCAACCGGAGTGGCGGCCATCAATGCAGGCGGCGTAACCATTCATTCTTTCTTTCAGTTACCGATGGGAACTTATCTGCCTACGGCCGAAAGCCGTTTCGATACGTTCGATGGTGCCATCAACAATCAGCATACATTATTTAAAAACTTAAAGCTTAGTGGCCCTAAGAAAGAGCTGTTGCAGGAACTGGACCTGCTGATCATTGATGAAATTTCTATGGTGAGGGCCGATACGCTCGACGCCATTGACGCGGTGCTGAGAAATGTGAGAAAGCAACCCCTGATGCCGTTTGGAGGTGTGCAGATGCTGTATATAGGCGACCTTTTTCAATTGCCTCCCGTAGTAAAGCAGGATGAATGGAAGTATTTGCAGGAATATTATAAAAGTCCTTTCTTTTTCGACGCCGAAGTTGTGCGGCAGGCGCCACCGGTTTACATTGAGCTGAAAAAAATCTACAGGCAAAGCGATGATGCATTCATCAGCATTCTGAATAACATCCGGAACAATCGCTGCACACAGGATGATCTAGAACACCTGCACCAGTATTACCAGCCAAACTTTATAGCGCAGGAAGAAGATAATTATATAACCCTCACTTCACACAATGAGAAGGCCGATGCCATAAACCGAAGTGAACTGAATAAGCTGAAAGACAAACTGCATACATTCAGGGCTCACATCAGTGGTGAATTCAGTGAGCGTTCATTTCCCGCCGAAGAGGAGCTCCATCTGAAAGAGGGAGCTCAGATCATGTTCATAAAAAATGATAAGGGTGAGAACCGCCGGTATTTTAACGGGAAAATTGGAGTGATAGCTTCCATCAGTGAAGATGACATCATGATCTCCTTTCCGGGTGAAACGGAACTGCTAAGGCTGGAAACCGAGAAATGGCAGAACATTCGTTACAGGTATAATAAAGAGAAAGACAGGTTTGAAGAAGAAGAACTGGGAACGTTTACACAATTTCCCATTCGCCTTGCGTGGGCAATAACCATCCATAAAAGCCAGGGGCTTACATTCGACAAAGCTATTATAGATGCCGGCGCCTCTTTTGCCGCGGGTCAGGTGTATGTAGCGTTAAGCAGGCTAACGGGATTGGGAGGACTTGTTCTTCGCTCACGCATTAATCCGGAATCCATCCGGACAGATGAACGCGTTGTTCAGTTTGTAAAAAATGAGTTGTCGGATCATCGCTTGCAGGAAACACTGGAAGCAGAACAGCAGGCATTCATCAAAAGTACTTTGCTGAAAAAGTTTGCCTGGGAAAAGATCAGATCCGCTGCTGAACAAATTTTGGATGAATATGATCAAAGAAAGCTGCTGAACAAAAATGTTTGTCTCGCCTGGGCAGGCGCGCTTTACAGGTCTGCCAGGGATCAAAACGAAGTAGCGCAAAAGTTCCTGAAACAGCTGGAATACCTGTTGATCAATTCAGACAAAGATGGTCATGAAAAGTTGCACCTCCGAATGGAGGCGGCAGCCAGGTATTTTATAAAAGAGATTGATGAGAATTTATTAAATCCGCTTATCAAACATATTGAAGAAGTGCGCGCCTGGCCAAAAATTAAAAAGTACTTAACAGAGCTGCATGAGCTCAGGGAATTATTCCGGCGACAGAAAGTGCAGGTACATCAGGCGCTGGAAATTACCAGGGCTATGTATGAATCGGCTGAGATCAGCCTGCTGCTTAAACTTGCTGAGGGTGGTACGGGTGCTGTTGTAACCGATGAGAAACCGGAGGGTAATGCGACTGATATACTACCTGCAAAAAAAGGCCGCACGCCGAAGGGCGAAACAAACAGGATAACGCTTAAGCTGTTCAGGGCAGGCAAAACAATAGCTGAGATCGCTGCAGAAAGGAGCCTGGCAGCAAGCACAATAGAGACACATCTTGCAAGCTTCGTCCCAACCGGCGAGATAGATGT
>DASWTK010000343.1:0-7746 GCA_036402175.1 Chitinophagaceae bacterium
AGTGACCATTCTGGAAAATGGAAAAGTGATCACAAAAAAAGCCTACGGACTCGCCAGCCTCGAACACCGGTCGCCTTTCACCCACAATACTGTTGTAAGAATGCCTTATTCCGAAGGGCGGGAATTTATTTCCATTGCAACCGTTCTCATGGAACAACAAGGACTGCTTAAACTTGATGATAAGGTTCGCAAGTATTTTCCAAAACTTCCGGCCTGGAGCGAGCCGGTGACCATTCATGATCTTCTCAATCACCGCAGCGGATTTGTCGACGAATGGGCAACGCTCCTGCTGACGCAGGCAAGCATGCAGAACAGGATAGACAAGAATCAATTTCTCGAGTTACTGTATAAACAACCAAAGCCAGAAGTTGAACCGGGGAAAGGCTACATGTACTCAAATTCAGATTTCGGGCTGCTTCGACTTATTCTTGAAAAAGCATCAGGGCAAAACCTGCGTCAATGGATGAAGAAAAATATGTTCGATCCATTAAAAATGGAAGCAACACAATTACACGATGACAAGGACGCGGTAATTCCAGGATTCGCTCCAACCTATTATCCATTCGGCGAAGGATATAAGATCTGGTCAAGTGACAAAACATCTCCGGGTGGCAACTACTTTATCGCCACTACAGCGAACGACCTTCAAAAATGGGCTGCCGCGCATGCAGATAAAAACTCATTTATCAGCAAAGCGGTAACACGACTGTTTGAAAATCCTCAACTAATGCCTGGAAAGGATAAGGACTATGTATTTGGCTTTAAGGAAAAAACTTTCGGGAACACTCAGTTGCTGACACACCAGGGAGTGAATCAGTACACCTATCTCAGTACCACAAAAGATAATAAATACTCGATCATTCTATTATCCAACTACTCCAGTAAATTGTATCCTTATCATACTAACATATACACTTATCTTCTGAACCTTGATAAAACGGTGTTTACCAACAAGACTTTCGCGAAAGAGAAGGTCACCTATTCTATTGGGGAACTGGAGAGATTTACAGGTGTTTTCATAGAAGACGATACAACCACTTATGAAAGCTTCATAAGAAAGGAAGGCGACAGGTTTGAACTGCTGATACAAAACGACTCGCTTAAAATGAATATTGACAATGAAATAATTCCACTTGAATATATCAATCGGGCGATATTCAAAGATTTTGAATATCCTGTTTACCTTGAGTTTCCTGAAGCTGGGAAAAATACTGATAAGATCCTGGCACACGTCCATCAAAGTAACACGGTTATGACATTTCTCAGAGATACCTCGCGTTACTGGAAACCTCCTAAAGATGAATTGAAACGCTTCACGGGCAAGTATTACAGTACCCATCTCGATTTTTTCTGGACAATCGTTATGACCGAAGAAGGAAAGTTAGTTGTGAAACGAACTACGATTTCAGATAAGCCATTAGAGCCCCATCTCCAAAATCAGTTCAGGATCGGTATTGAAAAATATCCCGGCGATAGTTTCAACGCCTGGGTTAAATTTCACTTTAACGAAAAGGGAAATATTTCACATTTTACTGTGCATCACCCACGCCTGATGCATCACAGGTTTGACCGGGTATCGGAAGGTGCAGAAAATTAGAGGCTGTTTGTCAATCTTAACATAACAATTTCGCCTGAATTTTGTTTGTTTTGGAATGAAGTGTCTGAGCATCATCATGCAAAAGTTTTATTTAGTTCAAATAGCCCTGCTTTGTGCCTTATCTGCAGGAGCGCAAAACACCGGGTCTGTAAGTGGAATTATCAGAGATGCCGTCAATGGAAAACCAGCAGAAGGTGCTACCATTTCGGTTGATCAGTTGGAGCGCCGGACCACTGCAGACAGCCTTGGAAAGTATAGTCTGACAAATCTGCCAGTTGGATCCTACAGCATTACCGTTTCCGCGATAGGTTACGAAACGCAAACCAAATATAACCTGCCCATCACATCGGGTAACAATAACGAAGTGTCGTTTGACCTGCTTCGCGCCAGTGGCACCCTTAATGCAGTAACCGTTACCGGCACACGCCGCACAGCCCGTGCTGCATCGCTGGAAACGCCGCTAAGTGTACAGCGGCTGACCACAGAAGAAATTAAGAGCAACCCCGGTGGCAATTTCGATATCAGTCGTGTGGTGCAATCGCTTCCAGGCATTACCGGTTCGGATGGTATTGGCAATGGCTATCGAAATGATATTATCATTCGTGGCGGTGCGCCTTATGAGAACGTATATTATCTTGATGGTATAGAAGTGCCGGTGATCAACCATTTTTCCACGCAGGGAAGCGCAGGTGGTCCGCAGGGTATATTCAATGTGTCGTTTATTGAAGACGTCAGGGTAAGCACCAGTTCCTTCGATGCCCGCTTTGACAATGCGCTCAGTGGCATCTTCGAATTCAAACAAAAAAACGGGAATCCGAACCGCGTTCAGGGTAATGTGCGCTTAAGCGCTTCTGAACTGGCTGCCACCTTCGACGGACCCATCAGCAAAAAGATCACATTTTTAGCTTCTGCCAGGCGAAGTTATCTGCAGTTTCTGTTCAAAGCATTAGACCTTCCCATTCGACCTGATTATTACGATTTCCAATACAAAATTTCTTATTTGCCAGATTCAAAAAACAGTTTTTCTTTCATTGGCGTAGGTGCCATCGATCAGTTCCGGTTCGGCACCATAAGAAAACCAACACTTGAAAAGTATTTGGTGCTGGATAATGTACCCTCCAACAACCAATGGAATTATACAGTAGGCGCATTGTGGAAACGTTCGCTTACGAATGGCTATGTGAATGTATCGCTCAGCCGGAACGTGCTGGATATAGAACTGATCAAGTATGACGGCAACGACGAAACTGCGGGCAAACTCCGCATCAATACTACTACCCGCGAAACAGAAAATAAAATGCGCGTAGATGTTTCGCAAACCCTGTCAGGATGGAAGCTCAGCTATGGTACATCGGTGCAGTATGTTGATTATTTAAACAACAGTTTCATTCGCCGGCGCGCAGCGATAAGCGATGAAAACGGAAATGTTATACAACCTGCAGATGTTTTCCAGTATAACACCGCCATAGATTTCTGGCGATACGGCATGTATGCTCAATTGGGAAAAAGGCTTTTTGGTGATCGACTCAATATCAGCGCCGGTCTCCGGGGTGATGCAGCTTCATTTCTTACCAAAGCAAAAAATCCATTTGAAAACCTGTCACCCCGACTCGCACTCAGTTTTGCGATGGCACCGAAATGGACGCTCAATGCCTCTGCCGGTAGTTATACAAAATTGCCGCCTTATACTATTATTGGTTTCCAGGAAAACAATGTGTTCGTCAACCGGAATGCAGATTACATCCGCACCAATCATTTCGTAGCCGGACTTGAATATTTACCTAAACCAACGCTGCGATTTACTGTGGAAGGGTTTTACAAAAAATATTCTAACGTACCTGTGTCGCTAAGAGATGGTATCAGCCTGAATAATCTCGGAGGCGATTTTGCGCCGCTGGGAAATGAACCAATTGCTTCGTCAGGTGAAGGCGAAGCTTATGGCGCAGAATTTTTTGCGCAGCAAAAACTAACGAAACGTCTTTTTGGCTTTGTGAGCTATACTTACGTTATTTCGAGGTTCAGCGGACTTGATGGCAAGCTGCTGGCGAGTGCCTGGGACAATCGGCATCTGTTCAGTTTCACACTCGGTTATAAAATGAAACGAGCCTGGGAAATCGGTTTGAAATATCGCTTCCAGGGCGGACTTCCATATACTCCTTTTGATGAAACTGCCAGCCGGCTTAATTATGTTACGTTTGGCAATGGCATTCTGGACTACAACCGCTTTAATCAACGCAGACTGGGTAATTTTCAGCAAAGTGACCTCCGCATAGATAAGAAATGGAATTTTAAAAAGGTCACGCTCGACCTGTTTATTGATGTGCAAAACTGGACGGCTTTCAAAAAACCGGTATTGCCTCAATACACTTTTGACAGGGATCTAACAAATGGCAACTTCATTACCACAGATGGTCAACCTTTAAAAAGCGATGGTTCCAATGCGGTGCCACAGATCTTAACTTCAAATTCTTCTGTTCCGTTGCCTACAATTGGCTTTATACTGGAGTTTTGAAATATACCAGAAGCTCCCACTGAAAATGATCCTGGATGATATTTCTCATGTCATCGTGTTCGTTCCGGATTGTATCTTTATTGAAATAGCAGCCTAAACTATGAATACTTTTAAATGGTATTTTCTGACTCTTCTTTTATTAATCAATACACACGCCGGAAATACCCAGGACCTGAACACAGAAAAGCCTAACATCATCTTTATACTCACCGATGACTTTGCCAGCAACCTGGTTGGTTTTATGCCCAACCTGAAAGCTATGCAGGGTGAGGGTGTGACATTCAGCAATTATTATGTCAGCAATTCGCTTTGTTGTCCGTCGCGTTCTACTATTTATACTGGTATGCTGCCGCACAATACCGGAGTTGAAACCAATACCAAACCTTTTGGAGGTTATGATGCCTATATAGAGAAAGGTAATGCACAGAAAAGTTTTTCTGTAGCGCTTCAGAATGCTGGATATAAAACTGCTATGATGGGTAAGTTCCTGAATGGATATTTACCACGTAAGCACCAGGCGCCTGCCGGTTGGACTGACTGGTTTGTGGGAGGTGGTGGTTATCGCAATTACGATTATGATATTAACAGTAACGGACAACTATTGCATTTCGGTCATTCGCCGGAAGATTATCTCACAGACGTTCTTTCGGGCCGCGCCGACAGCCTGATCAGGGCCTGGAAAGACAATCCTTTTTTTATTGAAATATCCACGTTCACTCCGCATGCGCCTTTCATTCCAGCACCCAGGCATCAAAAATTATTTACAGATGCTAAAGCACCACGCACGCCGGCATTCAATAAACAGGCTGACAATTCTGCGCCTCAATGGCTTCGAAAGTTGCAACCTTTAGGTACAAAACAAATTGACCGCATAGACAACATCTTTCGAAACCGTTTGCGGTGTGTTATGTCAATTGATGAAATGCTTGGAAACATCCGAAAAGTTTTAAACGAGACCGGGGCAAGTAATAGAACATATATTTTTTTTAGTTCCGACAATGGGTATCATTTGGGTGATTATTCAATGTTGCAGGGGAAGCAAACTCCCTTTGACATTGATATTCGTGTGCCACTTATTGCAAGTGGTCCCAATGTAGCCAAAGGAAGCCTGCAGCAAGCAATTGTTTCCAACATTGACCTGGCACCAACCTTCGCAGCACTGGCGGGTACGCAACTTAGTGGTGACCCCGACGGCAGGGACATACAACATCTTCTTCGCGAACAAACCACAAAAAAAATCAACTGGCGCAATTTCGCGATCATTGAGCATCGTAGCGTAAACGATGATCAAAATGATCCTGACCGGCAGGAATCGGAAGATGGCAGGCTGCCTTCGTATACTGCTTTACGTTTTCAAAACCTGCTGTATGTAGAGTATGAGACCGGGGAAGTTAGTTGTTATGATGTAACAAACGATCCTTACGAATTGAAAAACATTGCTTCTTCTCTTTCAAGCGAAGTGCAGAATAAATTGCGGTCAATTTTACTTGCTGCAAAAAAATGCGGAGGTAAAAATGGATGCTGGGATGTGCAAATGCTGGACCTGGGAAAGCCATTCTGAAAACATATATTATCATGAAATTGAAATGCCAGCAAACTTTGTCTAATCCTTGACGAGCATCAATTTCATTTTCATAATTTGATTTCATGCTAAAACTTCATAAATTCGATATAGAGGTATTTTTCCTTATCAATGCCTTCAGACCTTAGCCTTAAGTAAACTGACTGGCAAACCCGATTAGCAAAACCAAAACAACTACAGACAAAACACACCGTTTCAGTCGAAGCCGAAAATTCATTTCAACTTTTTATTGAACCATTATCCCCTACAGATGAAAGTTGAAAGCTTTTAACTGCTTAATTACTCCCCCCTCTGATCAAGTCCCATCAGATTGAACTAAAATTCAATTTCTGCTATTGAAAGCATATTTCATTTGTAGTCAATAGACTGCAAAAGGAACTTTCTATGCTTTTAACTTATCCTAAATCGTATTTATTAAAGATTGCTACAAAACCCCTTTTCGTTTTATACCGCTAAACCCAATTTTTATGGCGAGTAAAGTTGCCTGCAATCCTGAAGGATGCATAAAGCTCAACCAATCAACTTTTTGGTCAAAAAGAACGCGCAGTCTGAGGACGTTTATCTTCTTCCTGGCGTCTTTTTTTGTTTCATCTCCATTAGCCACTTTAGGTCAGACTGTTGTATGCTGGGGCGATGCCTCACCGGCAGGATGGACTGCAAGCACTCTCAATGACGCACGCAGTGATTATTTTCAGGGCGAAGTCATTCCCTTTGTATATAAGTTCAGTTCTACCGGACTTGTAAATGGACAATCGTATACTTTCAATATCAAGTACGATTATTACAAGGAAACAGGTAACGCCGGAGGATATGCGTACATAACTACTTATAATGAGGACCGCGATCCTGATGAATCAATAATTGGTGCCAATCCCGCCATCGATAATACCGCGACGGCTGCAAATACAGGATTTTTTTATACCGTTAATGCAGATATCACCAGCGCGGTGTTCCTTGCTGATGATGTAAGCGGAACTACCACTTCAAAAGTAGTAGCCGTAACGTTTACTTTCACCGGTACGCCCGGAGATGACATAATAGTTTACTGGGGAATGTTTTTATCAAAAAAGGGGTCAGTACCTGACCAGGGCTTCGGTGTTACAGAAGGTGCAAGTCATTGGCCCGGAGGCTCCCTGGCAGTGATAGTATCAGGTGTTGGAGGAGGAGGAAATGTAGGTAACAATCCGGGCGCGGGGGGAGTTGTCGAAGGTGTGATCAGTGGTAAGAAATACAATGACGCGAACCAGAATGGAACAATGGATAATGGTGAGGCAGGACTGGCAGGTTGGACAATTTACCTGGATCTGGACAACAACAATGAATTCGGAGGGTCAGATGTTTCTGTTACAACTGCTTCTGATGGAACATACTCATTTGGTGACCTGTTACCAGGCACGTATTATGTCAGAGAAGTAAATCAGAATGGATGGACACAATACGAACCAGCTGGTCCGGGATTTGAACACACTATCGTTCTTGACGCGGTAAATTTCAACCATCCCAATAAAAATTTCGGAAATTATGAGTGTCCTGCCAGTGGAGGCGGTTCAGCGGCAGCTGGAACGTCACCGATTTGCTCGGGAGGAAGCACTACAATTACTTTAACAGGCCAGACAGGAAGCATCGTTAAATGGCAATATTCAACTGATGGCAGTACGTGGAATGATATTGCATCAACAGCAAATCCGTTGAATACAGGCGCTCTCACTACCACTACGCAGTTCCGTGCGGTGGTACAAAGCGGTGCTTGCGCTGCTCAGAACTCATCTGCCGCTACAGTAACGGTAGATCCGACAACAGTTGGAGGCTCCACTGCAGCGGGTACATCCCCGATCTGCTCGGGCTCTTCAACAAATATTACGCTCAGTGGTAACACAGGCGCCATCGTTAAATGGCAATACTCAACCGATGGAAGCACCTGGAATGATATCGCATCAACCGCCAATCCGTTGAATACAGGAGCGCTTACTACTACTACGCAGTTCCGTGCTGTGGTACAAAGCGGTGCGTGTCTTGAGCAGAACTCTGCGGCGACAACAGTGGTCGTCGATCCGA
>DASWTK010000344.1:0-23671 GCA_036402175.1 Chitinophagaceae bacterium
CCCTTCACGTAATTATTAAACCTTTCCGTTGCTTTATAGTAATAAGGCGGCAGGATCAGGCCATGTTGTTTTATTCCTTTTTCTGCAACCTTCAGGCTTTCCATTTCCATCTTTTTCTCCGCAATTTTCATCTCCGCGTCAATCCTGTATTTTTCTTCCCGAATTTGTTCACGAAACTCCAGCCAATGATTTTGAATATTTATTCCGGCGGTGGTGGCGTATTCCTTTGGAATTAATGCGGTATATAGTCCCAGGTTAAAAGAAGAAGAAAAATATACAGTGGGTACATGATATCCCCGCGGTTTATAGTTTCCTTTTTCGAGTTTTTTCAGCTTATCTGTTTTAGCCTTGGTTACGCTGTGTTTTAGCGAGCGTTTTAATGCTACGATCGCCTCTGCGGTTTTTCCTTTAGCTTCAAGGATCTGGCATTTGGTATAATTCGCCTGTGGATGATAGGCGTAAATCATAATTGTGCTGTCAAGATATATTTCAGCTTTGCCGGCTTCACCCAATTGCAACCATGCCTGGCCGAGGTTATTAAGGATGGTAGAGTTCTTTTTATGAATGCTGTTCAGCTTTTCCAGCACCGGAATGGCAATGTGTGCTGCTCCGGTCATGGTGAGGTAGGCTGCGTAATTGTTGTAATTATCTGCGTTGGGCAGTACTTCCGCAGCTTTTCCCATCAGATAAACAGCAGCCCCTTTATAACCTGCCACCCACATGCCGTTTGCTGCTGACGCGATGAGTGCGCCATAATATTTATCATTCTTAAATTGCTGCATTACTTTCTCAGCCATTTGTTTTGCTTCAGGCTTTATGATTGCTGCAATTGAATTATTGGTCGTTTTCAGGTAAGCATTAAGTTCGGATGCAGAAAATATCTTTTTTGGCAGGGCGGCAATCAGTTTCGTTTTTCTTGATGGTATTACAGCGTTCTCTTCGTTATAAGCATCAGCCAGTTGCTTATCGGTAACTTTGGGAATTGATTTCATTGACGGCATTTTAATACCCATGCTGTCCATCATCTTTTTTTCTTCAGCACTCATTCCATCCAGTTCTTTCTGCATTTCTTTCATCATCTCTGCCATTTCCTTTTGTGTGGGTGGTTTGTCATTCTGAGCGGGCTTTTTCCCTGGTTGTGCAGAAAGTGCTATTACAATTAAAAGGCAACAACAAATGAGCGTGGATCGTGTAATGGTCTGCTTCATATTTGAGCATTTTTGTAGCGTAAAGTTGATCATGACTGCCTTCAAATCCCATCCCTTAAAAGCAGGATTTTTTGGCAACCGGCCAAAAATCATGGAAAAAGGGGAGGCATACCCTCAATGTGTAGTCGTTTTTTTGTAAAATGAGGGGCAAAGACTTACATTACTTTATGAGAAAGGAAATACTGGTTTGTATTTTATTCCTGGTACTCGTGCGGTCTCTGGATGCTCAGCAACACCTTGTTGATAGCATCAGTAATGAGTTAAAGCGTCCAATGCCCGATAGTAACCGGGCTATGAGTTTGATGCGGCTGGCCATAAATTATGAAGCTTTTGATACATCGAAAGCGTACCAGGGATACAGGGACGCAATTAAGTTTTCCAGCGAAAAGAAATTATATTACCAATTGGGCCGTACTTACCAGAATCAGTCCTTTTTGTTTAGCACTGCTGCAAACTATAGCCAGGCAATTGCCTGTTTGGACAATGCCGTTTTGAGTTACAAAAAATCAGATCATCCAAAAGCAAAGCTCTGGGAAGCGAATGCCTACGGCGATAAAGCCAATATTTTAAAGGCGCAGAATGAATTTCAGGAAGCTATAGAGTATTACCTGAAAAGCGTTTCATTACTGGAGGAGCTTAAAACAGGCAACCTTGCGCAGCGGTATATTAATTTGTCGACTGTTTTTGGCGACATCGGAGAAGATCTGAAGCAAACCGAGTATGCTCAAAAGGCTGTGACTACGGCCAAAAACGGAGGGACCAGGCAGAGTCTTTTTATGGCTTATTTCATTTTAGCCCACGCATACAGCAAGCAGGGTAAGGTAGCAGAATCGAAAATTGCCCTGGACAGTTCAACAATGTATTTTGATGAAGCGGAAAATGAAGACAATATCGATATAATGTTTTCTTATTACCTGATAGCTGCACAGGTTTTCAAAAACCTGGATCAGTTAGATTCCGCATTTTATTACTTCAATAAGAGTTATGAAGTTTCAAACAAATACAACTATAGTTATGGCAAGGCCGAAGCACAATTACAAATGGGTGCAGTTGCCATTCTTCAAAAGAAATACCAGGAAGCTGAAAAGTATTTATTGTCAGGTATAGAGGAGGCAAAGGCTATCAATTATTATGGCATGCTTAACGGGGGATACAAATACCTGGCAGATATGTATGCAGTCACGGGCAAGTACAAAGAAGCTTACGAATATTTTCAGAAGTATAAGGAAGTTAACGATTCGGTCATCAATATGGATTCGAAGCGGTATGGAAAAGAATTGGAGAAAAAATATGAAACCGAGAAAAAGGATGCCCAGTTATTGCTTCAGCATTCGCAGATAGAACGTAAAAACATTTTGAATTACATCCTGATAGGTGGCGCGGCACTTCTGTTGATCATATCTCTGCTCTCTTACAGGAATTTCAGGCAAAAGCAAAAACTGCAACAGCAACGCATCAATGAGCTGGAGACCGAGAAAAAGTTAACAGCAACAGAAGCAGTGTTAAAAGGGGAGGAGCAGGAAAGAACCCGCCTGGCGAAAGACCTTCACGATGGATTAGGAGGTATGATGTCGGGCATAAAATATTCATTTCTCACTATGAAACGTAATCTTATTATGACGCCTGAAAATCAACAGGCATTTGAACGCAGCATGGATATGCTGGACAGTTCAATACAGGAAATGCGCCGGGTAGCGCATAACATGATGCCCGAAGCTTTGCTGAAGTTTGGCCTGGATACCGCTTTGAAAGATTTATGTAACGACATCAATCAGTCCGGTGCTTTGCATATAACTTACCAGTCTATTGGCATGGAAAACGTTGTAATTGATCAAACAGCTTCTATAACTATTTATCGGATTGTGCAGGAGCTGATCAACAATACCATGAAACATGCATCGGCAACCAACTCAATTGTACAGTTGAGTAAAACCGATGACAAGCTTACCATAACGGTTGAAGATGATGGTAAGGGATTTGATGTAACCTGCCTCAAGATGGCAAAAGGAATAGGCTGGACGAATATTATGAACCGGATTGAATTTCTAAAGGGAAAAATTGATATTAATTCAGGAGCCAATAAGGGAACTTCGGTACTGATTGAAGTAAATATATAATGAAGATCAAAGTTTTCATAACCGATGATCACTATATGGTGATAGAAGGGATCCATTCGTTACTGCAACACGAAAGTGATATTGAATTGGTGGGGCATGCCATGAATGCGGCTTCCTGCCTGGCTTACCTGGAGCAACAATTGCCTGATGTTATATTAATGGATATCAGTTTGCCCGACAGAAGTGGAATAGACTTGTGTAAAGAAGTGAAGGAAAAATATCCATCGGTGTATGTGATTGGCCTCAGTACATTTAACCAGCAAAGTTTTATTCAGAAAATGATGGAAAATGGTGCGTCGGGATATGTATTGAAAAACGCAACACAGGATGAATTGATGGAAGCCATTAAATCAGTTGCAGGTGGAAAAACATATCTGAGCTTCGAAGCGGGTAAAACTTTGCAGAAGGTAAAAAACAGTTCTATATTATTAACCCGCCGCGAAAAGGAAGTTCTTGAATTAATAGCAGAGGGCATGACCAATAATGAAATCGCTGCCAGGCTTTTTGTTGCAGGTACTACGGTGGATACTCACCGGAAGAATCTGCTGGCGAAGTTTGAAGCGAAGAATACTGCAACGTTGATAAGAATGGCGGTACAGATGCAGATTATTGAGTGAGGGGATACCTGATTTTATCTTTACCTATTTTAAAATTTCCTGTTCGAGTGCCACCTTAACAGCCTTGACCCTCGAGTTCACATCGAGTTTGAAGAGAATTGAAGAGATATGATGGTCAACTGTCTTAGATGAAATAAATAGCCTGGCAGCGATTTCTTTGTTTTGCATTCCTTCTTTTAACAGCTTAAGGACATCCAGCTCCCTTTCGGTTAGAAGTGCTGAATTTGACTGAGTGGATTTTCTGACACCGCGGGGGATTTTCTTAATTCCCGCGCTTCTCATTTCCTGCTTCATTTTATCATAAAACGCATGGGCGTTCAGCTGATGCATAATGGAGATGGCCTCCCTTTTATCCGCAGCACCGCCATTGAAAAGCGCAAGCGCCTGTTCAAAAGGACAATCCGATTGCTTCCAGAAGGCAGCCGCTTTCCGCGCCATTTCCTCGTTATTTAGCTGGTAACCTTCAAAAAATCCCCTGACTGTCAGTTTTTGATTCCTTGCTTTTAATAACCAGAAGCAGAGCTCACTGTTTTCGTAAATATTGCCCATTCGCTCCAGCATGCTTATAACCTCGCTGATCGTTGCATTTTCTATAGAACTTCTTCCGGTTATGTATTCATACTGCAGTAATGCTACTATGACCGGAATAATTCTTTGAACTTCCATAGTTTCAAATGCCAGTTCCTTCGCCGACAAAAGCACCTGAAGGGCGTTCTTATTGCCACATCTCATGTAAATCGTTCCCTTCACGGTAAGCGCGCTGGTTTTGACAACAATGGGCAAGTCTTCCATTTTTAGGAGATGCTCTGAAAGCGACAGTGCTTCGCCCCAATTACCAGTTCCCAGGTGCAATCTTGCCATACATGACTGCATGTAAATTGTCCACGACTCCAGCCCATTTTCTTCGCAATAACTTAGGCCTTCGTCCAGGTATTTTTTAGCCAGCGCATATTCCTTTACAATTATTCCACTGTTCCCAAGATTAGTATAGGCTCGGGCAACATGTTCGTAGTATGCATTTTTTAATGCGATTTCCAGGCTATGCTTTAAAAACTCAAAACCTTTCCGCCTGACAGAAGGGAACTTCACAATTACATCTCCTACATTATTGAGGGCGTGAGAAAGTATCTCCTCATCACCCAGTTCCCTGGCCATCCTGATTGCCTTCTTACCCCAGAATATGCATTCAAATGGCTGATCGGCCAGCATTTTCAGCTGCGACATATTGCTGAATGCCATAGCTTTTGCTTTTGAACAGGGCTGGCTGTCCAGTGCCTCAATGGCCAGCAACGCATAGTTTTCGGCTTTCGCATTTTTTCCTTCAAACCATGAGAACCGTGATAACAGCCTCAGGCTGTTCCCTTTTCTTTCGATTACATTCTTCCTGCTCCATATAGTCAATGCTTTTTCCTGGAAGGTGATCGCCTCGGTTATCTGGTTTGTCAGATAGCATTCATAGGCATACAATTCATAAAATTGCGCCAGCCGGTTATTATCATCCTCCGGGCAACATTCTATTGCAGACCTGTATAATTTAGAAGCTTCAATATGTGCGCCCAGACGTGCAGCCTGGCTGGCAGCTAATGGTGCATATTTGATAACAAGGTCGTATGAGTTCGCGTTTTTTGCGTGGTGTACAATCCGTTCAATTTCCTGATTCACCTCAAAACTTTCGCGGAACTGTTCAAGTATCTTTTTATTAAGAGCTATTTTTGCCAATGGTGATAAAGCAGTTTCAATTGTCAGCCTGTATAATTCGTGTTTAAAGTGTACACGACGCCCTTTCACGATCATGATACCCGCATCAAGGCAGGCCTCAATCGCTTCTGCATAAGTTGGTTCTATTATTTGCAGGTTAGAAATTTCAAGGCCGGTGGGTGATACTGAAAGTATCTCCCAGACATATCTTGTTGTTTCATTTTGCCGGTAATAAACCGAGAGTATCGAATCCTTAATATTTTCGGGTATGCCATTGCTGTAACTTGCCAGTAGTTCATTCAGGTAAAAAGGGTTGCCACCGCTCAACCGATAAATTGCCGCGCCATTGTGGCCATTTTCTTCTGCCATTTTTTCAACCACTTCTCTGGATAAAGGCTTTAATTGGATGCGGGTAAACGTATCCGGATTCAATTGCCCGATTATATTTCTCAGTTTGTGAAGAAAATTTATCGCATCATCTCTATAGGTGAGAATAAAAAGACAGCGCAAGTGAGTAATCCGCCTTGCCAGGAATTTTATAAAATCGAGCGTAGCTTCGTCTGCCCAATTAATATCTTCAAATATAACAACAGTTGGTTCGTCCCGGTTCTTTAATTCATAAAAGAGCTTTGTGAAAATGGCATTCCGTCTGGAGATATCGGTGGAATACTCCGGAAATTCATTTGTCATCTGCAGCAGAATATCATACAGGGGCGCAATCGGTCGCGGTGTAAATAAGGCATCACAGGTACCCAGGTAAACGTTATATTCTTTCTTTAATCCCCGGCAGAATTTTTTTACAAGTGAAGTTTTGCCAATGCCTGCTTCGCCGCTAATGAAGGCAATATGACCCTGGCCCTTTATAATTGAGGAGAAGTTTGACTCCAGTACATTTAAATTGGAGGATCTTTCTATCAATTCCGTTGCCCGCTCCATAAAAATCGACGAATAAGGAATAAAAGTAGGCAACTTTACCAAAACCGATGAATACCTCAAAAGGTTGCCCGGAGCTCTACTGAAGTTTGGCCTGAACAAGGCCAGGAGTGCTTGAATTGATGCCGAGGGAATGACCAATATTGAAATCGCTGCCAGGCTTTTTGTTGCAGGCACTACAGTGGATTGATACCGGAAAAACCTGCTGGCGAAGTTTGAAGCGAAGAATACTGCCACGTTGATAAGAATGGCGGTACAGATGCGGATTATTGAGTGAAGGAGGAATAGTGTTATTTCGTAAGATAATTACATTAAAAAAGTGTTCAAACGTCAGTAATCTGATTGATCAATTCAAAAAATTGCATTATGAAACTCTGCCCGAGCATTTTATGTGTATGCGCCATACTCATTTCCTGCAGCAACGACCAGGCGCAAGAAAACAAAGTCGCTGATACACCAAAGCAGTCTGAAGTTGCTTCAAATGCAGCAGCAAATCAAACTTCCGGCGATGGTATTGTTGGATATTGGAAACTCACGCTGGAAGCTTACGACGACAACGGCAATAAAGTTCTTGATGAAGCCGAGCGAAAAAAGGGCATCAAAAATAAATACACTTTTCGGTTTAATGCTGATGGTAGTTGCAAAATTCAGGAAAGCTTTCCTGGCCGTTATGAAGTGAAAACCGAAGGTGGTAAAAAAGTATTATATGTTTATCGTAAGCGTGTAGTTGGTGAAGAAGATCAGGACCCTGTACCAGACGTGTACTTAATCACTTCTATGAACAAGAATGAAATGGTTTTGTTGGAGAAGATTGGGGATTTGACGTTTTGGGTTTTTGAAAGGGCAGGGTAGGGAGAGTAACTCAAGGTCGCTACGAACCTATACATTTTTGATGTATAGGTTTCTCAGTAATATAAAATAATGGATATCTATCATATTAACCCATACATAAGCCGTATATAACCTGTATATAACCCGTAAATAAGCCATAAATAAGCTGAACCTAAAAGCTATGGGTTATCTACGGTTAAGAAATGGGTAGGTTATAGTATTAAAGCTATTTTATTAACTTTAATACAAGAACCTAAACCTTATCACAATGGCACGTCTGCTATCTGATATTCCATTTACCGGGTCCCTCGGTAATATTTCTGCTTATAAAATGAAGGGCTCCGATAAGATCATCCTTCGCAAAAAGGGTGGCGCTTCCAAAGAAAAGATCAAAAAAGCTAAAGAGTTTGAAACAACCCGGAAGCTCAATGCGGAATTCGGGGGCCGTTCGGTCGGTAGTAAATATATCATGCACGCAATGTTTCCGTTGAAAGCCCTGGCAGATTATAACTTTGCCGGTCCGCTCAACGCCCTTATCAAACCTATTCAAGCCATGGATACCAAAAGTGATCATGGCAAGCGTAATATTTATTTTACGCGGCATCCAAAGTTGCTGGAAGGCTTTAGTCTTAATCAGCGAAATCCATTTGATTCCATTGTCAGGAACCCTGTTTCATGCAGGCTCGATAAAAAGAATATGTCGGCGGCCATTGAGATGCCGGCACTGATTCCTGGTATTAATTTTTTTGTTCCGCCAGGCAGGCATCCTTTGTATAGTATTATCATCGTATTGGGAATTGTACCTGATATCACCTTCACTAAGTATGGTTATAAGCCGCTTGCAGTCCTCGATCCGGGCCATGCAGCATCAAGCTGGTATCCGGTATCAAAGGGATCGCAGGCTACAGCGCTTGAGGTGAGTCTGCAATGGCAAGGTCATAAATTGCCTGTTTCGGCATTCAGCCTTATGCTTTCCATCGGAATCCGCTTTGGAACAGTAGGAATGAATGATGCTGTGGAACAGGTAAAATATGCGGGGGCGGCTAAAGTACTGGTTGTGGAGTAATGATCCTTCTTGTGTCTACCAGCAGTATTGGCCGATGTAATTTTCCGACATGCTTTTATCGTTTAAACGCCACTTATACAGTATTATTTAAAGTAATTGACAGATGAAATATCTTCAAACTTCAACTAAAAAATTACATTTTATGAAGAAGATTTTATTTCTGACAATAATCTTTGGTGCAATAATTTCAACTACCATAAATGCGCAAACTGGTGGCGATCCGGCGGCTATGCTTCAGCAAATGAAAGATAAAGTAAAGCCTCAGATGGTAGAGAAAACGGGACTGACCGAAGCGCAGGCAGATAAGGTTATAGAGCTGAATTTTGAAATGCGCATGGCAATGAGTGCCTTACGTGATCTTAGTGAAGCTGACCGTGCTAAAAAGATTGCAGAATTAAAAGCTGCGAAAGAAAAAAAATTCAGTGAGTTCCTGACGGCTGAGCAAATAAAATCTGTATATGCTTTTTATCAGGAGATGGGTAAGAATATGCCAAAGAAAGGTGGAAATTAATAATGCATTAGTTATCGTAAAGCTGCTTTAGGGCAGCTTTATTGACTACTCATCCTTTTTCGCTCATCTTCCGATGCAGTGGCCCTGTTTTTTCTATCCTTCATGGATGTATTACCAAACCGGTGTGTAAAAGTGATCTTGAAAATTCGTCTTTGAAATTGCAGGTTCACCCATGTATGAAAATTTCCCTCCGGTATATCTGTAATGGACCTCAGAGTCATGGTTGAGAATATATCATCCACGCCGATCGTTAATGCGGTGCCCGGGTTTCTAAATTTCCTTTGCGCAGCAATGTTAAGGTTACCGTATGGTTTGCGAATACCAACTCCATTCAGCGCTAATCCTTTACTAACATAAAGTCCCGACACCTCAATGCTATAACGTTTTGCAAACCTGAAGATCTCGGAACCTGAAATGGAAAACCGAGCAGCTTTTCTCTCCAATGCAGCACCTATATAGCCCTCGGCATAGCTTTTTTGCCAGGTGTTATTGAGATTAACAACGGATGACCACCAACTTGTGATTGTAACGGGAAGCGTAACACGGGCATTGATGGTTTTGAGGTACGTAATATTCCTGGGTATGTTAAATTGTTTTTGGGCTGCCGTATCTACAAAAGGCAGAAACCCTCTATTGTAATCTGATTCATGTGTATAGCTAACGGAAATCACGAACTGCTTAAGCAGGTAATCAACATTCAGGGCATTCGAAATGGCGGGTTGCAATGCGGGGTTGCCGGTAACAACCGTAGTGGGATCAGAAAAATATAAGAACGGCGCCAGCTGGTTGAATGCCGGCCGGGTGATACGACGGCTAAAACTGATATTAAATCCGCTATTACCAATCTTATGACTCCAGTAAATTGACGGGAACAACTTTCCGTAATGCCTGTTTACAATATCTTTTTGGTCTTTGCTACCCAGGTTTGCATCGGTATATTCATATCGCAGCCCTGCCTGCAAAGTATTTTTCTTGTTTATCAAAATAGTGGACGAAATATATGCGGCCTTAATTTCTTCTTTCAATTCATATTCCGCAGTATGATCAGGATCAGGTTCCCATCCCAATGCCTGCAGCCGGGCCACCAGCACCCGATTGGTAAATCTTGAAGCCACTGTTTTCAGGCCTGTTTCTATACTTATCTTGTCATTTATTTTTCTTTTGTAGTCAATTTGTGCGGGAAATATCCTGAAATCTGTGTTTTGCGAACTGGTCAACTCATTCTGATACACAAACTCATTTGAGCTGTTAAAATATTTGTTGGTATAGGTGACGGGATCGGTATTGTTATATAACAGTAAATCCAGGTTAAAACTTATTTCACTCATTTTATCGGGCCGGTGCTGCAGATAGATATTCGTCATGGCATGTTTTAAAGGATTTTTTTCATGCATATCAATAAGAATAGTTGTGTCAATCGCTCCGTTTGTTGACATGACAGATCTGGTTTGTCCCTTCTCTTTATATGTGTTGATAAAACCTGAAACGAGGAAGCCAATGGTTGTTTTCTTACTCCACTCATAATCAAAACCCAGTCTTAGGTTGTGAGCCGGCCGGGTAACATAGGGGGCGATCGAACTATGGGTTTCCAGAAACTCATTATGCAAATCGATGCTGCGATAGCTGTTACGCTGCACGTTTTGCGATCGCCGGCTGAAACCATAACCGCCATATAAATTGCTCTTTTTTTTTCGGTAATTGAAATCAAAATTGGCTGAAGGAATGGTGCCGTAAAACGCCGCCATGGTTAATGCAATATTGGCTGTAAAGCCTTCCTGGGGATTTTGCTGAAGCACAATATTGATATAGCCTGCATTACCACCTGCATCGTATTTGGCAGGCGGAGTAGTGATGAGTTCTATTTTCTCCACGTTGTTGGCGCTCATTCCTTGCAACATAGCCACCAGGGCAGCGGCATTCATATAACTAAGCTTGCCATTTATCATTACCTGCACGCCGTCTTTTCCACTCATGCTGATGGTGCTTTCCTGTCTATTGACCAGTATGCCGGGACTTTTCTCCAACACATCCAGTACTGTTCCTCCGGTATTTGTAATACTATTCTTTACGTTCACTATCATGCGGTCAGGCTTCTGTTCCAGCAAGGGTTTGTATGCAGTTACCATTACTTGTTTTAATTCCGCCGAAGCCGGTGCCAGAATAATGTCGCCAAGATCTTTTTTTTGTGAACCGGAAACTTCTACGGCGGTATAATTTTTATTATAACCCGAGAAACTAAAGACAAGCAGGTAATTGCCGGTCTTCACTCCGGTTAGTTCGAAAGATCCATTGTGGTTACTTGTTGTGCCGCGGATCAGTAAGGAGTCGGCAGGTTTTAATAATAAAACATTGCACCCATCAAGCGGTTTATAGGAGTGGTTATTTACCCTGCCCTGAATAACTGCCTGTGCAAAGAGGCTAGCTGGAAAGCAAACCTGTACGACAGATATTGCTACGATTAAAAATCGATGAGTTTCCATTTTAATCAGTTGTAGTAAATTTACTCTCAGCTCTTCGTAAAGATTTTTCCATAATTTTTTACCCTGGATGTTAAGCCAATTGATCGCATTGGCAGAATATTATATCAAGGCCCTGCGATTCCGATGATTTCATTGAATGATCTTCGATGCTTCTGCGTACAACTCTTTAGAAAATTGTATTCCTGTCATTTTCGCTGTGCCTGTGTTTAATGTAAGAGCGTATTTCTCCGGATGCTTTATTGGAAGATCGCCTGGCTTTGCACCTTTTAATATTTTTTCAACGTAATGAGCGGCTTCACGGAATTGCTGTTCAAGGCTGGGTGCCCATGCCATCAGCCCGCCCGATTCTACATACGCCTTTTGTGTGTAAATGGCGGGTAACCTGTTAGCCATTGCCACATCAACAATCAATTGCCGATTAGCCAATGCAAGACCTCCCTCGAACAGGAGCATACCATTCATAGCGTCATTCAACAGATCCTCCAAGCCTTCTTCTAACTGCTCGGATGATGAAGCACGATATGCCTTGACGTCTATACCAAGCATGGCCGCTGTTTTTCTGGCTTCTGTGAATTGCAGCTCATGTCCGCCAGCACTTCCAGCCGTTGAAAGCAAAGCAACGTGCGTAATACCAGGTGCTGCGGCCTTCAACAGTTGAAGTCGTTTTGCTGTTACGCCAGGAGTCAATTCGTCAATACCCGTGTACATACCACCGGGATGTTCCAGGCTTTCAGCAAATCCATTGCTCACCATTCCGGGACACGTAACTATAACCATCGGCATTTTTGAATTATTCTTTCGTATTTCAAATGCAAAAGGAAGTGAACCCGCGACAATTAAAGAAAGATCAATTTGTGCCAGTTCCGATGCCATGGTACGCCAATCTAAACTGTTTGGCGGCACAAGCCTTTCTTCAATATGTATACTCTCACCATTTTTAAATCCGAGTATTTCAAGTTCTTTCTTAAAAAAAGTCTCCAAATGCAAGCCACTGATATAACCGATGCGGGGCATGCCTTCTCCTTTAGAAAAACTACTTTGATAGAGGAGGGCCGGCGATGCGGAAAGAACAGAAATGGTTCTCAAAAATTTCCTCCTTGTAATTGAATTGCGCTGCATAATGCTTGTATTCAAAACTCACGGTTTCCTGCCAGCCCGGCAATCCTACTTTTGTAGCAGATATTTAAAGATGAATATGCTCCGCCAGCACTTTGGCGATGGCTTCCTTACCGCAGTTAACATGCAGCTTTGCGTAGATATTTTTCAGGTGAGACCGAACAGTGTTAAAAGCAATATCGAGCTTATCAGCAATCGCTTTTGTACTGTGGCCTTTTGCCAGTAGTTGTAATACTTCTAATTCTCTTTCAGTAAGATTATATCGATGGATGGTTTTAGCCGACTGGAAACTGCCAATTACTTTTTTGGCAATGGACGGGCTCATCGGGGCGCCTCCTTCTGCTACTTCGCGGATGGATTCAAATATTTTTTCAGGGTCTGTTTTTTTTAAAAGATACCCGTTAGCGCCGGCGCAGAGGCATTGAAACAGCTTTTCATCGTCCTCAAACACCGTGAACATGATCACCGCGGTTTCCGGGCGGGTTTCTTTTATCATGCTTACGCCTTTGATACCACTTGCACCTGGCATATCTATATCCATCAATACCACATCGGGCTTATATACCCTTGTGATGTTTACTGCATCATTGCAATTGTCGTAACCGCCCAATATTTCATAATCAGCTGTTGATTGTAAAAGATAAGATAATGACTCCCGGAGGCGTTCATTATCTTCAAATATGATAATTCGTATTGGCACCAACGCTAAATTAACATGAATAGAACATCCTGCCATCCTCCTTTAGGATGAGTCAACTTTTTAATTCCTATCCAGACAACGGTAACCGTATGTGTATCGTTGTGCCTTTTTGCACTGCCGATTCAATTTCTATTTTGCCCTTCCATTTCTTTACTCTTTCGGTCATTCCATTTAATCCGTGGCGGTCAGATATTTTACCTGGAAGAAAGCCTTTGCCATCATCTTTTATCTCAAGTACCAGCTGATTATGCACTATTGCCAGTTGTATGCTTACCTGCTTTGCTTCGGCATGTTTGGAAATATTATTGACCGCTTCTTTGTAAAGCAAATAAATATCGCGCCGCTGTTCCATGCTCAGCTTCTTTTCTTCAAATGCCGGATCGAGATATAGTTCATTGCTGATGTTGGCTGCATCAAACAATTCGGCTGCATACCGTCGCATACGTGTTACGGTTTCTTCCAGGGTATCGTGATTACTGTTTACGCTCCAGATAATATCATCGAGTGCCTGCGAAGACGATGCTACTTCTTCAGAGATACGTTGCAAAAAGTTGCCGGCCTTTTCGGGTTGTGATAAACTTTTTTTACTTAGACTTGACAATATACTGATGTTGGTGAGGTTCGATCCTATTTCATCATGAAGGTCGGTGGCAATCCGGTTGCGTACTTTGTGCAGACGGATCAATTGTTGCATGCGGTAACGATATAATGCGTATATCAGCAAGCTGGCAGCAATTATCACTAACAAAATAAACCATGATTTTTGCCAGAATGGCGTGCTTACAATAAAACTATAACTAGCCGGCCGGCCCCATTGTCCGTTAAATCCTAATGCTCTTGTTTCGAATGTATAGGAACCCGGGCGCAGGTTGGCAAAATAAACACTGCGCGACTTGCCAACGCTATTCCACGATGTATCGTGCCCGCCCAGCAGGCGGTAGCTGTATTGCGTAAAATCCTCGTTAAGGTATTGTGGTGAACTGAACTCAAAATAGATCTGTGCTTTATTATAAGATAGTCGGGCTTCGTTCACATATAACAGTGAAGAGGTGTCATCAGGCCCTGTTGATATCCGGGTAAGATAAACAGGGAGCGAAGGCAAGGTGTCCTGCTGCAAATCCTGTACAAACGATAAAGAAGGATAACTGGTGGCAAGCAGGTACTTATTGCGCAGCAAATGAATATCTGTAACTCTGTAAAAGAATTTATTGAGCCTTCCAATTTTAAATACCCGGTATTTGTTGCCTTCGGGTATCAGCTTGTCAAGGCCTTGCGCCGAGCCGACCCATATATTTCCGGCAGTATCCCTGATAATAGCCTTAAAAACAAAATCGGAAGAAAGGCCCTCCCGTGTGCCATAATGTTGTAATTCATATTTTCCGTCCGGAAGTTCAAGAACGCGAATTACTCCTTTATACCTGGTGCCAATCCAAATCTCATTTTCTTTGTCCGCAAAAGCTGCCCGAATGTGCCGGTCCGGCAACCGTCCCTCAAGTGTATCAGTAATTTTTAATTGCAAAGAATCTCCGCTTTGCTCAATGCTTATTTTAACCAGACCATTTTCCCGCGTTCCTGCCCATAACATGCCTCTTTTACCTGACGCGAGGTACTCAACCTTTCCTACCGAAGGAATAGTGAGTTTTTCGATGTACCGGCCTTTTGAGATGACATATAGCCTGTTGCCTTCAGCTCCTATGAAGTCTTTCTCATTAACACGTATTACGGCTTCAAAACTTTTATCAGGCCATTCAATAGTCTCTGTTCCTTCATTCCAATACTGATAAATCTGTCCTTTTCTGCTGGATGTTATCAACAGTTCATTTTTATCGGTTTTATAGACGCCATAGCCAGCAACGCTTACCATATTTTTAGCGAGACCTGTACTTAGGTTGAGCTTTCTGATTGTATTTCCGTCAAAAAACCACACGCTTGTATCTGTTATCGGCGCTATCGTAACATTATTGGTGTAGGGATAGGAGTATTTTCCGGCAATGGTGTTTATAGTTTGGTTCAAAGAGAATTTTGCAAGACCGTTAACAGTGCCGATCCAGATATTGTGATGCCTGTCTTCCTTTATACAATTGATGGCTGGTGATGGTAAACCATCATTTTGCGTGTAAATATGTGATGTGCCATCTTTATCAATTTTAATAAGTCCGTTGGATGTACCAATCCAATAGTTACCCCTGCTATCTTCTATGATCGCATTAATTCTTGTATTTTTAAGAAAGGGCAGATCAATGAATCGGGGAAGCGCAAGCGTTTGAATGGGTTGGCCAGGTAGCGTATGTGGATCAAGCAACTTTAATTCCCGACTGGTAGCTATCCATGTGCGGAAACGGGAATCAGTAAAAACAGAAGTGAGACCTAAATAAGTTTCGGATGACCAGGGTTTTAAAGACGGAGTTGTCAATTGAGCAGAATCAACCTCTTCGTACAGCAACCAGAGCGAATCTTTTACTATGGCCATCCCAGCTACAGTTTTTGTATAAGCTGGGTTTACAGGCCTGAATTCTCCCTTGTTCCACTCCACAATTCCATTGTAATCGGTGGTAGCCAGCAGGCGTTTATTATTGATTGAATAAAATCTGTTAAGTATTAACTTACTTATA
Organism: Chitinophagaceae bacterium; assembly: GCA_036402175.1. Taxonomy (GTDB): domain Bacteria; phylum Bacteroidota; class Bacteroidia; order Chitinophagales; family Chitinophagaceae; genus DASPKM01. The sequence continues at coordinate 15,890 of DASWTK010000344.1, forward strand.
GGTTTCAATGGCGCAAGCTGCCCATTTTTCAACAGCCGTGGGCCGTTCATGTTTTGGGCAACAATAAATTCCCCCGGCGCTATTTCGTAAATATCATTGATCATATCATGGGTAAGGCCATTGTCGGTTGTATAATTGGTAAAGCGGCTACCATCATAGTGGCTTAGCCCCCCACGTGTACACAACCAAATGAATCCCTGACCATCCTGGTAGATATTAAGTACATCGTTATTCACCAATCCATCTTCGATAGTATATTTCCAGATATTGAGTTTTTGGGCCTGGGTAGCAAAATGCCAGGCAGCGAGGACAATGGTTATTATCAGTAGTCTTTTCACAACCGCAGCTTCTATTTAAGCAATAATATTAATCTCTATTGCCGACCGGGCTCGAAAAAAATGAATATGAAATTAAAGCTATTACTTTTCTGATAAATTGTATATGGATTGACCCTGTGGGCGTTGATTTTCTGTTGGTTGTGTTGTTAGGACTTCCACTGAGGAATTTGGTATTTCTCGAATGAATGGGAACTTCTTTCAATTCGCTGAAGCGTAGTGTGGTAGTGGGTTCTCGAAGAAAAAAAGCGGAGAGAGAGGGATTCGAACCCCCGGACCTGTTACAGTCAACGGTTTTCAAGACCGCCGCTTTAAACCGCTCAGCCATCTCTCCGGCGCAAAAATAGGGGAGCAGGGTAAATCAACAAAAAACATTTCCTTAAATAATTTTCATTTAAATCACAGAATTATAAAGAATTACAGTATACGGATCGTTCGAAAACAAAACAGCCGGCTAAACCGGCTGTTATTTCTATTTAGATTTCATGGCTTCCCTTGATCACAATCCTCACGGCCTCGTCTCACTATCCCCTCCAATATTCACCACCGCCAGTCTCTTCCCAGCTGGTATCTCCTTCGAAGAATAGAAAAGATTCAATTTATCTCCACCCACTTTCTGCAAATTCAGTATATCCTTCCCCTTACACGTCATCGGCGATTCTTCACTCTTCACATCAGCATAACTCCACTGCTTCAATACCTGGTTCTTGCCATCCTTTATGATCAATTGCCTGGCCTGGCCAACCTTGCCGCAATGGCTGTAATAAACACTCACCTGGTCATTCTGTGAGCGCTGGTCAAGACTAATGCTCTTGATTGATTTCTGGTTGTGAACAAACTCCTCCATAACCAGTTTATTGTTCACGTAGATCCTGTAGTGGTCGCCTCCCCATGAACCGGAGAATGACGACATCGTCGCGAATAAAACTACAAGTCCGAGCGATTTGAACGCGATGGCTTTGCTTTTCAGTAGCATAACTTAATTTTTTTGTGTTAACAATCTAAGATGCCGCTGCATCCCTGTCAACACAAAAGAAAACCATTACAAAGCCGGAAAATAATTAGTTTGACGTTGCGTCATCTGTACTTGACCAAATGCAATAAAACTCCTAATTCTCCCTCGCACTCCCGGAGCCAATCTCCATCAGGAAGTTGAATAAGTTCGCTTCTGTTGGCACTTCCAGCTTCTTCCTCAGCCGGTAACGACTTATCTCAACCCCCCTCACCGAAATATTCATCAGTTGCGCGATCTCCTTTGTGGTCAGGTTCATTCGCAGATAGGCGCACAACTTCAGCTCGTTCGCGCTCAGCTTAGGATACCGCGACTTCAGCATCATCAGAAAATCACTGTGCACCTTGTCAAAATGCATCGCGAAATGCTCCCATTGCTCATCCATCTTGTGCTCGTCGTTAATGGCGCGGATAAGTTTCTTGAACTCGTCCGATTCTTTATCGGTATCCGCGGTCCGTTTCAACCGCAGCATCTGATCTTTCACCTTTCCCAACAATTCACCTTTCTGCACCAGGTGCATCGCGGCAGATGCCAGTTCTGTTGTCTTATGCTGAATCTCCGCCTCAAGCTTCGCGTTGCGCAATGCTATCAGTTCCTTCTCGGCCTTGTCCAACTCAAGTTGATGCAGGTATTGCAATCGCTTCTGCTCATCTTCATGCCGCTGTTGCTGCGCTATGAACTTTCTCTTTTGTTTACGGTATAGCCAGTAACACGCAAATGCAAACAGGCCAACATATAAAATATAAGCCCAGATAGAAAGATACCAGGGCGGAAGCACGGTAAATTCATAACTGCTTACGGCCGACTCATTGCCGAGATTATTCCTTGCCTTTACCCTGAATACATAGTTACCAGCGGGAAGATTGGTATATTCCTTTTCAGTTTTTCGGGTAAATGGCGCCCACTTGTTGTCAAATCCCTCCAGGAAATAACTGTACTCGATATTGGACTGCTGTCCATAAACAGGCGCGGCGAATTCAAAATAAAACGAGTTCCATGCATGTCCGATAGAAGCGGTGGTACGTTGAGGCGTATTGTTCTCTTCATTGGTAGCTAAAAAATATCCGCCAAACAGCAGGCTGTCGCGACCATTCCTGGCCTTCACACCGGTTATCTGCACCTGTAAGGGATACTCCCTCATCTTGTACAACTCGTAATTGATGTGATAAAATCCTTTTTCGCCACCAATCAGCACATTGTTCTTATCAACCGGGTTTACAAACTCGAACCCGCTCACAAATTTGTTCGTAAGCTCGGGGAAATAAATGATCTGCGATTTCGGGGCCGACATATCCACTACACCAAGAACCTTGTCGAACACAAACCATACATTGCCCGCCGCGTCTTCCTTCATGTACCGGATGGCTTTTTTTCCAAACAGCCTGTTGTACATAGCAGATGGCTCAAACTTATCGGTACTGCCATTGTATTCATAAATGCCGTTTTCGGTTGTCAGCACGATCCTGTTTTTTATCTTGAACAGGTAATTCCCCGTTACAGATAACACTCCGTCCTTCTTTTCATAATACCGCGTTACCGGAGCATCATTGTTCAGTCTCACCTTGTATATACCCTTGTAGGGATGCGCCACCCAGATGTTGTTGTTGTCAATTACAATAAACCTGGCCGATTCAAAATGCGCATGAACATTCCTGTTGGTGAACTTTCCATCTTTATAATTATAAAAATTAATGCCCTGGTAGGTTCCGGTCACCATCAGAGAACTGGGCAAAACATTATAATATGGCTGAAACGTCCAGAATCCAGACGTCGGGTCTATGGATATCGCTTTGTCCTGTTCAATCAGGAACGCGCCATCATGATGACCCATCAGCAGCTTTCCATTCACCTGCGATAAATTCCACACCTGCCCCCGTGTTTGCTGCACGGGCTTGAATATCCCTTTTACATAACTCAGGTCCTGCGGCTCATTACTTAGTGGTACTTTATACAATCCAACCGATGTGCCGATGTAAAGCTCATTTTCATGTATCACCGCGGCATAACCCGATCCCTCATTCAGATAATCGGGATAGATGTGCTTCACCGCGTTGTTATAGGCAATGAAATCAATTCCGTTATCCAATCCTAACCATAGGTTCTTTTCACGGTCAACAAATATGTCGAGCACATTATTATTCTGAAGGCCTTCCTTGCGTGTAAAACTTTGCACCAGGTTTCCCTTCTTGTCGAAAATATAACAACCGTCAAGATTGGTGGCTACCGCTATATGCTGCTCGTTCACCATTGCGGCCCGTGAGATATTCTTTGCGCCGATACTTTCAAGGCCAGGTGTGTTGAAGCGGGTTGCCTTATCATTAGTAAGAATGAACATCCCGTGCTTTACAGTGGTGAGCAGACAACTGTCTTTTCCTACAGGAGTCAGTGAAGTGGCAAAATAATCAGCAGGCAGTTCGCTTTCTTTTAAAAACGGAGCCCAAACCCCATTCTGAAAGGAGAGGAGCCCTTTGTCGTGGTCCTGCGCTAACAGGCGGTCGCCATAAGGAGTTATAAATCGCCAGTGTATGCTTTTATAAACACTGCAATGCTTTTCGCTTAACTGGTAGATCCTGTCGCTGGTTTGAAAAAATGTCCAGTCGCGGTAAAAGTAAACATCCCATACATCAGTGAACGATCGCTCTTCTTCCGGGATAAGATGTTTGAGTGAATGGTATACAAGCCGACCCCTTTCATCCGGTGAAAAATACCCGAATTCATCCTGCCCGCCAACATACAGTTTATTATCAGGCCCAAACTCCAGACAACGTACAATACTCTTCCTGGGAAGTGGATATATCTTCCAGTTAATACCATCGAAACTTAACAGTCCCTCATTATTGGCGAAGTACATCACGCCTTTTTTGTCCTGCCGTATCTGCCGGTTCTGAGCCCCTGCCCGGAAAGCCTGTTTAGAGTAGTTGATAATGTCGGGTAAACCGATCGTATTCTGTCCGTTAACCGAAAGAGTGTACAAAATACACAAAAAGAAGATGGCCCTTTTCTTCATGATAGCAAGTTAGCATTGTGAAAGTAATAAAAATTACATGATGTAGTAATGATGTAGTACATCTAAGCGTAAATACGGGTATTCAGAGAAACTGATGTAGTGGTGATGTAGCCTGAAATAGTAAAGTTGAGAAAGCGGGAATTAGCTTTGGTTCACCCTTTTTATATATCTGAAATGGGATCATTTACTAAAACAAAAGCTTGCTTATGAAAGTGAAATTTGCACTCTCGCTTTGCGCTTTTTTGCTGCTTCAAATGTTCAACGCAGCCCTTGCGCAAAACCTCCAGGTGACCGGCCAGGTCACTTCAAGGTCAAACGGCCAGCCTTTACAAGGGGCCACAGTCTCCATTAAAGGAACTAACATCGCCACGGCTACCGACGAAAATGGAAGGTTTTCCCTTTCCATGCCTTCAAAAGGAGGCGTGCTGGTAGTTTCCTTTACAGGAATGGGTTCGGAAGAACTGAACATTACCCAGGGAGGCACTATCAATTTTACCCTGTCCGATACGCCCAACAAACTGGATGAAGTGGTGGTCATCGGTTACGGCCAGCAGAAAAAGAGCCTGGTCACCGGCGCCATTTCTTCTATCAAAGCCGACCAGCTGTCGACGGTTTCGGCCATCCGGCTCGACCAGGCTTTGCAAGGCAGAACATCCGGCGTTCAGATTATTCCTACCTCCGGCCAACCCGGTGCCGGTTTTAATGTACGCATCAGGGGTACCGGATCCAATCGTTCCAACAGCCCACTATATATAATAGATGGTGTGCGTGCTGGCGGCATTGAATCCATTGACCCCTCCGAAGTGGCGTCCATTGAAATTCTGAAAGACGCGGCCTCCGTCGCCATCTTTGGAGCTGAAGGCGCCAATGGCGTTATCATCCTTACCACTAAAACGGGTAAGCGCAATTCATCGGACATAACTTATAGTGGTCAGTACGGCATTCAGTCAATGAAAAAAGATTTCATCAAAATGATGAATGCCCAGCAGTATCAGCAATACCTTGCCGAAGCAGGAGTTGCAGGACGACCAACACCGGCTGATGTAGCCGGCATTGGTGAAGGCACCAATTGGCTCAACGAGGTTTTGCAGACCGCGCCACAGCAACACCATACGCTTCAGTTCAGCGGCGGGTCCGATAAATCAACTTACCTGATCAGTGGTAACTTATTTACCCAGGAAGGTATAGTGGGTGGCGATAAATCGCGCTTTCAACGTTATACCGTTCGCTTCAACAGCGATCATAAAATGAAATCCTGGCTCAACGTGGGTAACAGGATCATGTACTCGCACCATAAAAGAAGGGCCATTTCCGATAATAATGAGTTTGGATCTATACTTTCCAGCGCATTGGTGCTGGACCCAATCACCCCGGTCTTTTACCCATCAGGAAGTCCGTTGCCAACACACGTGCAGAACGCCATCACTGCCGGAAAGCCGTTGCGTGTTGATGAAAACGGAAATATATATGGCATCTCCAATTTCCTGAAAGGCGAATACGGAAATCCTTTTGCACGGATCGACATGGCGAAAGGGGAGAACATTCAAAACAAAATTGTGGGAAATGTATTCGTAGAGATAGAGCCATTGGCCGGACTGAAATTTACCTCACGCTTTGGCATAGACGCTGCATTCCAGCACGGTCATAGCTGGACACCTACCTTCTGGTTCTCCGATGAAAGCCAGAACACCGTTGCAAACGGCAGCGACTACAACAACAACTGGTTCACCTGGCAGCTGGAGAATTTTGCCAGCTATTCAAGGAAGATCAACAACCACAACTTCACAATCCTTGGCGGCGTGTCGGCCCAGAAGACGCGCGAGTTCCACATGGGTGGCAGCTATTCAGGGTTATTCAAGGAAGAAGATAAATTCTCGTACGCCGATTTCGTTCCCGATGCACTTGACCGCATCGGCAGCATCGCACTCGTCAGAAGCCTCGCTTCTTTTTACGGACGACTTACTTACGATTACAATAACAAATACCTGCTCACTACTGCTTTCAGGAGAGACGGATCATCACTGTTCTCACCCGATTATCAGTGGGGGAACTATCCTTCACTTTCACTGGGATGGGTATTCTCCAATGAAAGTTTTTATCCAAACGCGCTTTCTAAATTCATGAACTATGCCAAGCTGCGTGCCAGCTGGGGACAGAACGGAAGTTTGTCAAGCGTTGGCCTGGGCGAATGGCTCAATTCAATCGGTGCTGGCATTTTGTATCCTGATGGAAACGGCGGTTTGCTGGTTGGAGCTGCTCCTACCAGTCTTGCTTACCCGCAGTTAACCTGGGAAACCAGCGAACAGATCGATATCGGCGCAGACCTCGCATTCCTGAACAGCAAACTGAATATCACGGTTGATTATTTCAGGAAAACAACCAAGGACCTGCTTACGGGTGGTAATCCACCAAATTTTGCAGGTAATATATTAAGGTCAGTGAACGCAGGCAATGTAGAAAACACAGGTTTTGAATTCGAAGCCAGTTATAGAAACCGTCCCGCATCTGACGGACTGAGTTATGAAGTTGCCTTGAACTTCACCACACTTAATAACAGGGTAACTTACCTGGATCCGAATTCACCCATACTTTTTGGCGCGGGAATAGGAACCGGTTGGTCGGCCACTGCAATGAAAGAAGGCAATCCGATCTGGTACTTCAACGGTTACCAGACAGACGGTATTTTCCAGTCAGCCTCCGACGTGAGTTCATACCTGGCTAAAACAGGCATCACGGGGTATTCACCAAAACCAGGTGAACCGATTGTAGTGGATGTAAATGGAGATAAGCAAATTTCTCCCGCAGATATGACTAAAATAGGTAGCCCGCATCCCGACCTGATGTACGGCGGACGCGTGAATATCTCTTATAAAGGATTTGATCTGCTGGTTTTTGTTCAGGGCCAATCGGGCAATGATGTATTGATGGGATTCAATCGCACCGACAGGTCAACCGCGAACAAGCCATATTTCTTCTTTGCCAATCGCTGGACAGGAGAAGGAAGCACCAACAGATGGTTCGCAGCAAATGCATCCAATCCTTATATCTACAATAGCGACCTGATGATCTTCGACGGATCGTTCACGAGGATACGCCAGCTGCAATTGGGATATACATTGTCAAGAAACATCAGCAACAGGCTTAAGATAAAGAATGCGAGAGTGTATGTTTCGCTGGACGACTTCTTCACTTTCACAAAGTATCCCGGTGTGGATCCTGAAGGCGGAAACAATGGCGGTAACAGCATCGGCATCGACAGGGGCGGTTACCCGATTCCAAGGAAAGCAGTTGCAGGTATATCATTTACTTTTTAAAACAATGAACAGGAATATGATCTATGTACATGGATCTAACGTTCCGATTCATTTCAAAATAACCTCTCAATTAAAATAAATGAAAAGCATATTTATAAAAACCACGCTCATCTG
>DASWTK010000345.1:0-6247 GCA_036402175.1 Chitinophagaceae bacterium
TGAATGCGGGCATCCTTTACCTTGCCGCCATGCCATTTGCAATCTTCAGTTATATCGGGTGGCGCTGGTGGAAGAGCCAGAAGAATAATTAAAGATTCTTGTCTTTCAACCTCGCGTAGATCTCATCGCGGTATGATGCTCCGATAGGAATGTCCTTATCTCCAACTTTCACATAATTGCCTTCAAAGAACCTGATCTTGTCCTTTGCAATGATGTAGCTTTTATGAACCCGTAAAAAATTTCCCGATGGCAATTCTTCCAGCAGTTTTTTCAGTGTGTAATGAACGAAGTATTGTTCCTGGGTGGTGAATACTTTTACATAATCGTCCACCGCTTCACAATAAAGTATTTCTGCGGTATCGACCCTGAAAACCTTTTTATCAGCTTTCAGAAAAATAAAACGTGAAGCTTCCGGCACTGCCTGGACGCCTGGTTGCTTTAACTTGTCAATAGCCTTATGCACCGCCTTTAAAAAGCGTTCGAATGAGAATGGTTTCATCAGGTAGTCAATGGCGTTGAGATCAAATCCTTCTACGGCAAATTCGGGGTAGGCGGTAGTGAAGATCACTGCGGGCGGATCGGGCAGAGATTTCAGAAAATTAATGCCTGACAACTTTGGCAGGTTTATATCAAGGAAAAGTATAGCTATCTTTTCTGATGATAGCAGCTGTTGTGCTTCCAGCGCGTCATTGCAGATCCCTGTTAACTGCAGCATAGGATGGTCGGTTATGTATTTCCTCAATACCTGTTGCGCCAGAGGTTCATCTTCTATGACAAGACATTTATACATGTTGCTGCATTTGCAGATAAAGTTGAACAACAAAACTATTCCCTTGTTCTCCGGTTTCAAGTTTGTATTTCCCGGGATATAATAGTTCCAGCCGGCGCTTTACATTTTCAAGGCCTACTCCTTTCTGATCTGTTTCCATTGTTGCATCCGCCGCGCCCAGGTTGTTTTCGAGCCTGAAGTTAAGTGTGTCTGATTCGGTTTTCAACGAAAGGTGAACATAAGTTTTTCCTGTATTGCCTTTTGCGCCGTGCTTAAAAGCATTTTCAACAAAAGTTATCAGCAGTAGTGGCGCTATCTTCAGTCCATCTGAATTAACCTGTATATCAGTGCTCGTTTCAAGTGTCTGATGCGAGCGCAATTTTTGTAAAGAAATAAAATCCTTCAGCACTATAATTTCTTTTTCAAGCGGAACCAGCTCTCCTCTTGATTCATACAGAAAATAACGCATAAGATCAGACAATTGCAGGACTGTGGTTGGCAGGCGATCGTCTTTTTCAAGGGCCATCGAATAAATGCTGTTCAGTGTATTGAAAAAGAAATGCGGATTTATCTGTGCCCGCAATGCTTTCAGTTCTATCTGCACTTTTTCTTTTTCTGTTTGAAGCAGCCGCCTTTCCAGCTCATTAACAGAGAACCACGACTTGGAGAGTTTGATCAATGTGGCAAGCGCAGTATATACAATGAAAAAAAAGACCACTTCAGTAAATGTGAAGTAAGAAATGAAAAAGTAGTCGGGCAGTAGCATTGTGGACCAGTTCTGGAAAAACTGGTAATTGATCCAGCTCAAAATGATAATCAGCAGCGTTAGCAAAAGGGCGTAAAGGATCCATGTTCCTTTTTTTGCAAACCTGGGAAGAAGCCATTCCAGGTTCAGATATACTGACGGCAATAGTGTAAGATGAAATAATAAAGTGTAGATGTGGTCGATCTGTTCGGCTTGCTGACTGGTTTTGAAGATGTGCAGGAAAATAAAATATGCAAGCACCCAGAAAGCCAGGTGCTGCAATATCCTTGATAAGGGTCCATTAAAATTTATTGGGTTCCTGCTCATAGATGAGTGGGTTTTCTGGTAAGTGTGACGCTTGATTCTTTACTGAAGATGCGCTCGTCATTACCATATTTCTGAACAAATTTCTGCAGGTCGGTTGAAGAGGCTGTGATCATAAATGTTCCGAACAGTTCATTCATCTCGTGCTTGACCCGCATTTTACCATTTTTGATATTTTCGGTGATAAACGAAGCATCAATGAACTTCAGCGTTAAAGATGAATTGGATTTCATTTCAAGCTTGGCTATCGTGTAGCCTGAAAGATAATCATTGTTAAACCCGTAAGGATTGCTTTCGCTGGCTTTGGGATCGTTCATGGCAACAGGGAAAAGATCTAAAAACACGTTGTTACCGGTTTTCATCAGGCCTGCGATCATGTGATACTGAACATCATTTCTTTCATACGATACTATGTATGTTTTTGATAAGAATATTGAATCCTTTTCATCATCACCGGTGGTCATGAAAGTTGATTTGCCCAGAAACCTTGTCAGATCTTTTACAAGTTCACTTTGTTGCATCGGAACTATTTTGAATTCTTCGCCATCGTTTAACCAGTTGCCGGTAATCCGCGGATCGGTGGTGATCTTGTCAGGAGTTACCAATCGTTCAAGGCTTGTGACGCAGGACGTCATTGAGATCATTGCGATGCCGCTTAAAAGCATTAAAAATATTTTTTTCATGGCTATATTTTTTTGAGTGTTAATTAGATTTGATGTAGATGCTGCTTTCCTTATATGCCTCGGGAAAATCGCCGTATTTTAGAAGATATTGCTGCAACTCTTCAGTAGAGGCAGTCACAACAAAATTTCCATTTTCCCGCGTTTCGTGCCTGATGCGTATCTTTTTTTCCCTGATCAGGTTCTGCAGGTAATTTTCATCCAGTTGTTGCATCTGGAATGATCTTGGCGAAGTAATCTGGATTCGGTACGAAGTATGCAGCTTTACGAAATGACTTTTATAAAAATCGTCGTACGTTTTCAGCGTTGGCGTTTCAGCGGGGAAATAGTCGAAGTAATAATTCTTCCCAAGCTTTAACATGAAACCAAAATAGGCCGATTCAATTTCTCCACTGGTAGACAAAACCCTTATCATGTAAGTCTTTCCGGCAAATTTGCGGAGCTGCGGTATTTCATCCAGGTCTTTGTTGGTTGCCAAAGTGATTTCAACAGAACCATTCAAGGAATCTTTTTTTTCTTTCCAGTTCCCGATCAGCTTCTGATCAAAAACAAGGTCTTTCTCGGTGAATATGGGATGAACAGTGGAAAGGCAACTGCTCAATCCCAGTAGCAGTATCATCACTGCGATTACGTGTAACTTTTTCATGTTTTTTGTTTTTCAGTTCAAAAGTACCCGTCATTGGCAGCAGGAATAAGTTTCTTAGGTGAACGTGTGTTTCCTGTCGGTGAACAGTTTTTTTCACTGGAAAATGAGGCGATCAAAGAGTAGCGGGAACTGATAAGGTGCACGATAGTGGCTGATGCAGCTAATTTCTTTCCAGCTGACGGATAAAGGCGTACAGATTGAACTGCCCTCTCCGCAATTGTTCATCGATGGTTTCTCTGAGCGCTGTCCGGTTTATATCCTTCATTCTCTTTTTAGCCACAAGGTGATAGGCTTTTTCTGCAAGGAGCCACGATTTTCTTTGATTAAAATGCGGGGACGACAAATATTGCCGGATTGCAGACCATAATTCCGGAATTCCTTCTCCGCTGGTGGCGATGCACTTTACTATTGATATTTCTTCTTTATGAGCAGGGAATGCAGGAGCCAGCATCAGCCGAAGGTTTTTCACATACTGATCGGCGCCCGGGCGGTCACTTTTGTTCACCACGAATATGTCGGCGATCTCCATAAGGCCAGCTTTCATTGTTTGTACTTCATCACCTCCTTCGGGAACCACTACTACTACCGTGGCATCTGCCAGGCCTGCAATCTCAATTTCGCTTTGGCCTACTCCCACTGTTTCGACAATGATATAATCAAAAGACGCCGCTTTTAAGATCTCGGTAATCTCTATGATCTTTGGATGAAGTCCTCCCAGCGAACCACGGGTAGCCAGCGAGCGGATATACACTCCCGGGTTTGTGTACCAGTTGCTCATTCTTATCCTGTCGCCCAGTACAGCTCCCAGATTAAAAGGAGAAGAGGGATCAACGCAAATGACCGCAACTTTTTTTCCTTCGGCTGTTATGCGGCCAATCAAAGCATCCACAAGAGTGCTTTTGCCAGCGCCGGGCGGGCCTGTGATGCCGATGATGGGTATGGAATGATTTGTTGGGAGCGATTGCAGCAATTCTTCGAAGCCTTCCAGCTCATTTTCCACAATTGTGATGGCCCTTGCCAGTGATTTGGCATTGCCCGATCCGATGGAACTGATAAGCTGGGTATGCATTGACGACTGATCGCTTTAATTATATGATTTTGTAATTGGCATAGGTGAACAATCTTTTGCCGGTTAGCTTCTCTACCCAATACAACAGCTTGTTCTTTAATGAAAAGTTCTTGCGCGAGGTATCCAGTTTTACGTCCCAGTTTTTGCGATGAATCCGCTCGTGCATCACTGCGGGATGTGTTCCCTGAAAACGGGCAACCGAATCAAACTCATTAAAATCAAAGAATTCACCTTTCTGAAGGAAGGCATTCATTTCCTCGTCGCTATGCCATAGTTTTCCGGCATTGTACATCTTCTGCTTCATCTGAACCGGGTCCTTAACCCATCCATAGTGGTAGACGTGCGCGTTTATGAGTTTCACTTTCAGCTTCTGATCATTTTTTCTGAACCCCTGGGCGTCTTTATATGATCTTATTGAACGGTCGTTCCTGATGATCCTCACCTCCTTATCATACCATTTTCTGCTGTCGCCCACATAGTCGTATGTGCCATAAAAATGGGTATAATGGAACAGCAGTCCTTCAACCCGACGGTCGTTGTTATAACGGCTGGCCGCCTCGAGTATAGCAGGATGATATTTCTCGTGTACGACTTCATCTGCCTGGATATAAAAGGCCCAGTCGCTATCCGGCGAAACATGTTGAAAAGCCTTATCGGTTTCGATAGCAAGGATTTTTCCTCCTTCCCGTACTCCGGGGTCCCAAACCGAATGAACGATCCTGATTTTATCTGAAGCTATTGAGCGTATCAGTCCCTCGGTTTCGTCTTCGCTATCGCCAATGCTTACGATCATTTCATCTACTACCGGCAAGATGGAGGTTATGGCCTCTACTATGGGGTAATCGTTCTTGACAGCATTTTTGATGATGGTGAAACCGCTGATCTTCATGGAGAAAGATTCTGTGCAAACGTATTTAAAAGTTTTGGGTTTCGGGTTTTGGGTTTTGGGTTTCGAGTTTCCGGTTTCGGGTTTTCCAAAGGCGGGGTTGCGGTTAGGGTTTTGGGTTTTGGGTTTCGTGTTTCGGGTTTTCCAAAGGCGGGTTGTGGTAGAGGGGTTGGCGGCTGAATCAGGGAGGTTTGATTTGAAAAAATAGGGTTAGTGAGTTTATGTTTAAAGTAAAGTCAGAAAAGGACAGTGTGAAGTAGAGTTGGAGAATAAACGGAGAATGATTGAAGGAGAAATACAAGATGAAAGCAGTCAGGACGCGGGACAAACGCGGGATAAACGCGGGATAAACGCAGGATAAACGCAGGAAGAACATGGAATGAACGGAGGATGAACGCAGGATGAACGCAGGATGAACGAAGGATGTCTGAGTGTAAATGGAAGATGAATGCAGGTTCAATGTCGCATGATAGTAGATGGACCTTAGGAAAATGAAAGGATAATCGTGGAATAGCTACAGGAAGAACGCAGGAAGAAAGCAAGATGAACGCAGGATGAACGCAGGATGAATGCAGGATGAATGCAGGTTGAACGGAAGATGAACGCAGGATGAATACTGGTTGAACGTAAATGATAGGAGTATGATATTAGGATAATAAAAGATAATCGTGGGTAGGTCACAGCAAGAACGCAAAGTGATTAATGGGGGAATGGAGGATAGCTGATTATTTACGTAGCGAGAAGTTGAATAAAAAAGACTGCAACCTGGCCAGATAAAGTACGTAAGGGTTCAGAACGCAACCAAACCATTAACCTCCACCCCGCCTTTGGAAAACCCAAAACCCAAAACCCAAAACTCAAAACCCCTAACCGCAACCCCGCCCTTGGAAAACCCGAAACCGGAAACTCGAAACCCGAAACTCAAAACCCTAACCCCGCCTTTGGAAAACCCAAAACTCAAAACCCAAAACTCAAAACCCCTAACCGCACCTCCGCCCCTGGAAAACCCGAAACCCAAAACCCGAAACCCAAAACTTTTAAATACGTTTGCTTTCTAATCCCCATATGAGCAAATTTTCGATTGTAATTGTTGCCAAGGATTCTGCTGATAAAATTGGCAGGCTGCTG
>DASWTK010000346.1:0-14824 GCA_036402175.1 Chitinophagaceae bacterium
TGTTTTCATTGGCTCCAGTATAAAGCTGGCGCCAATGATCCTGGACAACCAGGCTGTTAAACTCAATGCGTTTACACAACTAACTTATTTCACCAGTAACAAAATTGACTTTACGGTGATGCCACAGTTATTTTATGCGCGTTTGAAAGACCGGGCCGCTACTATTGATGGTTTTGGATTTGCAATTGACGCATCACCATTTATTATTGGAAGAAACTGGACTAACGGACTCATTCTCGGTTGGCAACATACCGCGCTTGCACATATTAAACACAGCGAGGCAACCAGGGAAACATTTTCCGATCGGTATCCGTCAACAGATAAGGATGGACCCAGGGATGGATGGTACAGAGCCACAGCAAACCGCTTTAAGCTCGGATACACCACTGCCCGCGCAATAACTAACCGTGGCACAATTCAGCTCTCCGCGGGCGGTATGATCAATCGTCAAAAACAGGGAATACTGCTTGGGTTCTCACATGCGCAGGTGCCATTTTTTATCGAGGGAAGCTTTCGCTACAAATTTGAAAAATAATCTGACACAAGATAAAAAATATTAGAACATTTGTTCTAATTGTTATAATTTTGTCCTGCCATGTTAAATACAAATATCTGCCATGCTTCAGGACAAATATTTACCGGCTTTCGATTTCACTAAAACTGAATCGATAACAATTTCGAAGAGTGCGCGTGAAATTTATCCGCTGATCTGCGACCTCGATTTCAGTTCTTCCCGGATGTTGTACTGGCTTTTCAAAATCAGGGGAATTCCAGTTCCCCGCTCGTTAAGCCTGAAAGGGCTGGAATCCATCAACTTCATCAGGTTGGAAGAAGAAAAAAACAAAGAGCTTATTATTGGCATCATTGGAAAATTCTGGTCCGTTAAAGGAAATCTGCAAAAATTTCAACCCCAGGATTTTCTCCGGCTCCCATATCCCCTTCACGCAAAAGCAACCTGGAATTTTGAACTGGAAGAAATATCCCCCAACCAAACCAGGGTAATTACAGAAACAAGAATTCATTGTCCTACCGCGAAGACTAAAAGGATGTTCAGTCTATACTGGTTCATCATCAAACCGTTCAGCGCACTGGTAAGACTGAAGTTCCTGCAATGCCTGAAAAAGCAGGCTGAAGCGGATATCAAAACTTCATCCTGAATAAATATTTTATTATCCAAAATTCAATCAAATGAAAACAATAATAATCGGAGGCGGCATTGGCGGACTCGTAACTGCCATAGCATTGTTATCAAAAGGAGTTGAGGTAGAGGTTTATGAAAAGTCGGCCTCCGTTACAGCTGAAGGCGCCGGTCTTTGGATTGGCCCCAATGCACTTGCTATCCTGAATAAATATGGATTGGCCGATCAGTTACAAAAAGAAGGCATGTTGCTTCGGAAGGCATGCATAACAGATATAGAAGGAAAAAAGATCTCAGAACTGGATTTCGAAAAAATAAAAGATGAATTTCAATTTGGCAACCTTGCAATTCATCGGGCCGATCTGCACAGAGTGCTTCTTGGAAATATCCCCGATGGAATAGTACGCACATCAAAACAGTTTACCGGCTTCAAACAGGATGCGGATTCGGTGACAGCTTATTTTGCCGATGGCACAATTGCAAAAGGTGAAATACTGATCGGAGCAGATGGAATAAACTCAAGGGTCAGGCACCAATTATATCCAACGTTGAAACTGAGGTTTTCGGACCAGACTTCGTGGAGATTTGTTACAGAATTTGAACTACCGCAGCATGAGAAGCAAAATTCCTATGAGATCTGGAGTAATAAAAAAGGGCTTAGAGTTGGGTACTCTTATATAAATAAAGGGGAAGTGTACTGCTACATAACAGCATCCGCTACTGAAGAACAAAAACGACCTGAACCGATTTCGCAAAAACGAATCCTGATGAACCTTTGCAATGGATTTTCACCTGAAATAAAAAAATTGATCGCAGCGGCACCGGAGGATGAGATCATTCAAAAGAACCTGTATGATCTGCAGCTATCTGAAAAATGGTATTCAGGACGTGTTGTTCTGGCTGGGGACGCGGCACATGCGTCTATGCCGAACCTTGGACAGGGCGCCTGTCAGGCCATAGAGGACGCATATGCGTTGGCGAAGTGCCTTACAGGGTCAAAAGATCCGGTAACTGCATTCCGTTCTTATGAATCACTTCGCCGCCCCAAAGCAGAATACGTAAGCCGCTATTCATGGAAGCTAGGCCAGGTTGTCAATACAGAAGGATGGAAAAAGAAACTTATTACAGCTATCATAAGACTCACACCTTCATGGTTAACAATGCGTCAGTTCCATTCTATTTACTCGGTCAATTATCTTGAACATGATCATTAACAGTATTATATTATTTTGTAGTTAGAAAGAAAATTAGGTTATTGAGAATGATTAAGGCATTTATCACAACCCCGGTCTTACTCTATGACCACCAAGGAAAAAATATTACATGCTTCCTTAAAACTGTTCAACGCGCATGGGATTGACCAGGTGACTGTCAGGGATATTGCCAAAGAGATCAATATCAGTCACGGTAACCTTTGTTATCACTATCCGGGCACCAACGACATCATCCTGGCTTTATACAATAATCTTGTTACGAAGATCAGCGCTATACTGGACGCGCTTGAGCCTGATGAAAATATTGTACGTTCACATGCCCAGGCAACACAAAATATCTTTGAGCTGCTTTACTCCTATAAATTTTTCTTCCTGAACTTTATCGAGATAACGCGTCGCATAAAATCAATTAAGAAAACCCACTACGAGCTTATTGAACAACGCAAACACCAGGTCCGCCATTTTTTCGAAATACTCAGGCAGGAAGGTGTATTCAGAAAGGACCTGTCAAACGAACAATACGAATTTCTGATCATGCAATGTTTTGTGTATGGCGATTTCTGGATATCCAATAGCGAAGTAATGTATAAAGGACCAGCTGCAGAAAAGATCAATTATTACGTAAAGGGATATCTGGCCTTGTTCAACCCGTATTTTACGGAGAAAGGAAAATCCTGGGCCGGGGATTTTTTCCCGAAAGATTAATTCATTCCTTTAATGGCTGGGAAGCCAGTTCCTTTGCTTCTTTCATGTCGTCACTGTCGGCTTTAGGAGCTTCCTGTTTATGCCTGATCTCTTCTTTCAGCGCAAGATGCGTGAGCGTTGCAAAATGATCTGATCCATTCTTTGGCAAACGGCGCATACTGATAAATCCAAAATGATCTGAACAAAAAATGTAATCAAGCGGGAACCGGATGAACCAATGATGGGCTGAGAATGTGTTATAAAATCCTCTTCCCCGTCTGGGATCGAGTAATTCACTGGTCTTACGAAACAGCTCTGTGGTATGGCTCCAGGCCACATCGTTCAGATCGCCGAAAACTACACAGGGAAGATTGCATTCCTTCGCTTTTAATGCCACCTTCATCAGTTCCTTATCTTTTGCAGTAGAATAAAGATTCTCGCCAGGCACCGGAGGTTCGGGATGCAATCCCCACAATTGTACCTTTTTGCCGGACTTCAATACCACTACAGCTTCAATTGATGGAACGCCATCCTTGACAAGAAAAACTATCTTACCGTTTTCAATTTTCAACCTGCTGTAAAAGAGGAGGCCATACGTATTCTCCAACGGCTTCAGGAGTGTATAAGGATAATCTTTCTCCAGCACCTTCGTCGCTTCGGCCCAGGTTGCATTTGTTTCAAGTAAAAACACCAGATCGGGATCTGATTCTTTGATTTGCCTGATCATTCTGTCATACTCCTGATTATCCTGCAGCACATTGGCAGAAAAAACCTTCAATTCATTTTCCCGATTGGTGGAGCGCACTTTTATCATTTCCTTCTTTGCAAGCGTAGTATATGGTAATATTTTATACAACAAAAGCAAACCCGACAGGAATAAGCCACCCATTAAAATCAGGTAAAAGATATTCTCCTGAGGCCAGAATAAAAACCAGCACGCAACAACAATCGTAATAAGAAACAGTTTCTGCAGGCGCGGATACTCCATTATCTTATATATCCAGAAGTCTTTTCTTATCTGAGAAAGGAAAACGGAAAGGATCAATACAACGCTAATCACTGCTAATACTATCTCCATGAATCAGAATGTTCGTTATTCTTGCTAACCTTTAAATACAAGCACCGCTAAGGTAGTAAAAAGAAAACCCCGCAAAGCGGGGTCTCAGGCTGATTTGTAACTTTCAGTTGTCTGCGCAGGAAACAATCAATTCCTAACTGCTTGCTTTTGCAGTAGGGTCCTGTTGTTCGCCCAACTTGTTATCTGTAAAAAATTTATCTCTGTGTTCCTGGAATTGCTCAAACAATTCGGTAACAATTGTAACCCCGGAATCTACTTCCTCGTGCAGATCGGGTAATTTTTTATCCAGTAATCCCACTCCGAGGTTGATATTGTCGGCCTCTATCTGAGAAAGTTTTTTCAAAATGGAAATCTGACTGTTCTTCAGATCATCCAATTCCCTCAGGATCTTGTCCATTAATGCCAGCTTTTCCATTTTTTCCATATATATCGTTTTAATATTTTATCTCCTTTAATACTATCCTGCAAAATCAATCCGGAATAGTGATCAGCTCAAATTACCCATCATAATTTTTCAATATCCCGTATTCTGTACAAGATATCCCGGTATATTAGACGCTCCGTCAATAGCGGTTTGCGGAATTGGAAATAACCGCTTATGCTTGTCCGTATTCGACTTTTCTGTCCAGGTGCCTTCATATTTACCGAATCTTATCATATCCGTGCGTCTGACCATTTCCCAGTATAGCTCAAATCCCCTTTCCCTGAATAAAAGATCAAGAGACATAGTTGTTAAAGCGGGCGGAGGCGTAGAGGAAGTGCGTGATGCTCTCACAGTATTTACATCAGTTAGAGCTCCCGGCGCGTTTCCCTTTCTCAGCTTTGCTTCAGCCCTCATTAAATATATGTCTGCAAGGCGCAGGATAACAATATCATGTTCCCCAAAATTCCTGCCACTTACAGAAGTTTTGCTGAATTCGTACTTTTCTACCCTGTAACCTGAGCTGTAATCACTGCCTGCAATGGTGAAGTCAACATTTTCTGTAAAGAACACAGGCAGATTAGGTTTGTTCCTCGTAGCATTAAAAAGTTTTCCCACCCTCATATTGCCATTGCTGCATTTCAGAAATGCGCCATTTACCCTCAGCAGTCCATATTGCTGTCCTCTTAATATTCCCCTGTCGATATTAAAATTCGCGGCAGGAATGCAGGAGTCAGCCGGAATGACCATATTCTGCTTATAAAACCGCGGGTCCGCGGCAGCAGGGTCTACCGGTGCATACGCATCTACCCATGTACGATAAAAGTCGGGAGTAATTGCAGGGCCATCTGTACCATTGGCATTTGGATAAGCCGGAAGCGGAAACTGATCGCCTGACAGAGAAAAATACGCCAACCTGTTATGTCCGTTCCCCAGGTCGGCCCGCTGGTCAACAGCAAAAATCAATTCCTTGTTCGTATGATTATTATCGTTAAAAATGGAGAAATAATCCGGCGACAAACTGTATTGATTAGAAGTGATGATCTTATCGCAGTATTCGATCACCTTATCCATGTCCTCCGTCTTGAAGTTGAACGATGCGGCATACCTGTCAGTATAAACAGCTGCATTTAAATGCAGGCGGGCAAGCAAACCCCAAACGGCTCCTTTGGTTATGCGGCCGGGACCTGTGGTGGTTTCCAGCAGCGGCTCAATGGCCAGTAATTCCGATTTGATATAAGCAATTGCTTCCTCACCGCGCAGGATCCTGGAGGTTTCATCGGGTGTTTCTTTCACGAATATCAATCCATACAGGTCAAGCATCAGCAGTGAATAATAAGCCCTCATTCCTCTAGCCTCTGCAACGAACAGCTTTGAATCGGTATAAGGATTGTTCGGAAGCGAATTGATTGCTGTAACCGCCCTGGACACGCCAATAAGAATATGGTTCCACGTATTTCTTACGTTAACATCCGAGCTTATGTTTTCGTGCTTATGCAATTGCACATAGATGCCATTATCACCCCAGTCTGTTCCGCCCCTGAACGGCAGGATAGCTTCGTCAGTTGAAATTTCCTGCAATGAAAAATAGTTGGTGTGCAGGAAAATGTCTGTCAGCTTTGCATACACGGGAGAAATGATACCTTCTGCCTGTTGTTTGTCGGTCAACCCCGCAACAGAAGCTTCATCAAGCACCTTCTCGTTTAATTTGGTACAACTGTTAATGGTTGCGGCACTTATTACGATCAGTAGTAACGTTATGATTTTTGATAACATTTTCACTGTTTTTTAGAATGAAAAATTTAAACCGAAAATGAAGGACTTGGCTCTGGGGTATGTCAGGTAATCAATACCATAAGATGAAACCCCACTGATAGACCTGTCAATATTGACTTCAGGATCAAACCCATTATATTTTGTACTTACAAATAGATTCTGAGCCGTTACAAACACCCTGATGCCCGATGCCCACTTTTGAATACCCAGCGTTTTCAGGTTGACATTATAACCGAGCGTAATATTGTTCAGGCGCAGGTAAGCGCCATCTTTAAGATATCTTGTGGTGACAGGCGTTGCATTGTTGATAGATTCCCTTTCATCGGCGATGGCTTCCATGGTTGTATTCACATTTTTCGCGAGCCGCAGTTTAGAGAAACTTACATTCTGCGTATAGTTATAAATTTTATTACCCGACACTCCATCGAAGTTGATGTTCAGATCAAATCCTTTATAATTAGCGCCCCCGTAAAAACTGTAAATGAGATTTGGAAGGGCCGTACCTGCGGCTATCCGATCATTATCCGTAATGATGCCATCTCCATCCAGGTCGCGGTAAGTACTTAAACCATTCGCGTCAAACCCAGTGAATTCTTTCAGGAAAAAAGTGCCTATCGGTTCGCCATTCACATAACCATTAATGGTAGATGACGTAATACCTGCTCCTGAAACCGAACCAGCGGGTATCACAGAGTAAGGCGATCCCTCTACCTTGTTATTCATGTAAGTGATATTACCGCCCAGGTGATAGCCGATGCCGCGCTGAGCCGCCCTGTGCCTGTATTCCAGTTCAAATTCAAGTCCTTTATTTGTTACCGTCATATTATCCACGTTCGTCCATACATCTGTTGCGGGTTGAACCGGATCAGCAGGAATCACCTGCAACAGGATGTTGTTCGAAACCTTACGGAAAAAGTCTAATGTGCCTGTTAAAGCGCCATTCCATATTCCGAAATCAATACCCAGGTCAGTTTGTTCCGATGATTCCCATTGGATATCAGGATTGGCCAGTCGCGTGTAAGCATAACCGGCAGGATAATTTCCCGAAGCGGGATAAAGCGGGTAGCCTCCCGATCCAAGGGCCTGGAATAAAGCCTGTGTAATTTTCGGGGGAATCTCCTGGTTGCCTGTCAGTCCCCATCCGGCCCGGAGTTTTAAATTATCAAACACTGAGTTTTGCATGAAGTCCTCATCAGAAATTTTCCATCCAACCGAGAAGGAAGGAAAATATCCATACCTGTTGTTCTCACCAAACTTCGACGATCCGTCAGCCCTGAAATTTGCAGTGAACAGGTATTTATTATTGAACTGATAAGTCACCCTTCCAAAGAATGACTGCAGTTCATTGGTAAACGCGAATCCGCCAGGGCGGTTATTCGCAAGCGTTAGATCCTGCCCCACGCCCGGATTGTAAATTGGTTCTACTCCGCCAACAACAAACCTGTTGATGCTGCTGTTACGCTGCTGTACAAATATCTTCTGGTACGAATGTCCGGCCAATACAGATACACCATGAAGGGTGTTATTCCAGTTATAAGTCAGATAGTTTTCTACCAGCGTATTCCTGTTCCAGTTATAAATATTATCCAGTCTTCCTTCACGGAACGGCAATGTAAATGGCAGCGCCTGAACATCGCGCGTGCCGGTTGAGTTATCAATGCCAAAATTTAATTTATATACAAGCCCTTTAATGATCTTAAGCGATGGTGAAATATTGCCAACGATCCGGTTGATTGTAGTGATTTCCTTATCCAGTTCAAACCACAACAATGGGTTACTGAAATTCTGGTAAACCGCCGGTTTGCCGTTTGCATCCAAAGCCGCGTAAGTGGGATTATTTATTAGCATGTCCCCTATTATTGTTGTAATAGGCGGTCGCACCTGTTTGGTATTGGCAACATTTAAATTGAGGTCAACCACCAGCCTGTCGTCAGGTAAAAATTTCTGTGTCACATTAAATCTTCCCGAATAGCGGTTCAGGTCATTTTTTTTAATGATGCCTTCCTGTTTTTGCAGACCAAGCGAAGCGAAGTATGAAAGTTTATTTGCGCCACCGCTAAGATTCAGGTTGTAGATCTGCGTGACGCCGGTTCGCGTTACCTCGTCCTGCCAATCTGTAGAAGCGCCCTTGTCATCCAGCACTCCTCCGGCTTTCGCTACCTGTACCCGGAATTCATCGGCTGTCAGAACCGGGATCTTATTTGCCAGAGAAGAAAAACCCACGCTTGATGAAAAACCAAGCGTTGATACTCCGGCCTTACCTCTTTTGGTAGTAATGATCACCACTCCGTTTGCTCCCCTTGATCCATAAATTGCTGTAGCGGATGCGTCTTTCAGAACATCAATTGATTCAATGTCCTGCGGATTAATAAAATTCAAAGGGTCACCTCCTCCGGTGCTTGAGTTGTCCAATGGCAATCCATCCACTACAAACAAAGGAGTGCTGCCTGTTCTCACACCACCAGGTCCTCTTATGGTGATGCCGATAGGTGATCCTGGCTCTCCACTGGATGAAGTAACTGTTACTCCCGCAACCTTGCCCTGTAAAAGTTGCTGTGGCGAAGTAATGATACCTCTGTTGAATGCTTCGCTCTTAACTGATTTAATGGAGCCCGTTACATCCTTTTTATTTTGTGTACCATAGCCAACCACTACCACCTGACTTAACTCTCCTGTAACCTGTGACAGGGAGATATCAAAGTTGGTATTGGATCCAACGCTGATCTCTTGTGATACATAACCTACGTAGCTAACAACAAGAACGGAGTTACTGCCCGGAACTGAAATTGTAAATATGCCATTCGCATCTGTAATTGTGTTTACGGAAGATCCTTTTACGGCAACAGTTGCACCTGGCAAAGGTTTGGCATTGGCATCCCTGATAGTTCCGCTGACTGTTTGCTGTGCAGATAATTTTCCTGGAAAGATGATACAGGAAAACGTTAGCACAACACCAAGAACTAATTTAAGGAAGCCTTGTGAATTGGGAAATTTACACATGAGCGTGGTTAGTTTTTATTAGTTAATACAATGGCGATGGAACCGCGTGAGTTCACGTTCTCAGTGAGTACAAATAATAAAGTAAAAGTATTTGGACGCTGTAACCATAGTGTGGCTACCAGGTTACATTATCATTAACTCGGCACTATCTATTCCATGAAAATGCTTTCCATATCAACATCAAAAGATCATCCTGGAATCTAAAACTTCAGTGATTGTGGAAGATATTTAGCAACAAGGTCTTCGTAATAAGGCCTTAGCTTATTCCAATCTGGCGGCTCAGGATTTTTAGAGTAAAGGTCATAGGGGTTGAACAGCTTTACCCATTTCAGCATCTCTCTATCGTGATCATCCAGCAGGTATTCATATTCCCCTTCGCGATGCCAGGCATAAAAGGAATGATAACGAAGCATGTACAATCCACTTTCCGGCAAGTGGTCTTTCAGCATCTGGTAAACATATTCATCGTGTCCCCACGACATAGTTACATTGCGCAAACCACATCCCTTTTCATAAATTCCGTATTGGCTTTGGAACTCAGGATTGGAATAATCGGGATTGAATTTAAAAAACCCTGGATAAACAATTTTTTCTGAGTAAGGGCAACCAACGGGGAACGTATCTCCTACTACTGCCCATTGCGGCTCGCCAAAGAGGCAAAGCACTTTTCCCATATCATGCATCAGGCCTGTTAATACCATCCAATCCGGATGTCCGTCCTTTCGGATGGCCTCGGATGTTTGCAGCAGATGCTGAAACTGGTCAAGATCGGTATCGGGATCGGAATCATCTACCAATTGATTCAGGAACTGGAATGCATCCCAGACAGGCATTTCCTTTTTATCGAACTTCAGGAAATCGGAACGCTTTTCCTGTACGAAGCTATAAGTCTGATATGTGTGATTTAACCTGTAAAACTCTTTTACAGTATCCCTGACAGGATCATCGTAATTGCGATATTCCTCTGCTTTCTTCGCCGTGGCGATGCTGTCCGGCTCCGGGTAACGCTGCAGCACATCATCTTCCCAATCGTCCAGACTCTTCAAAGGATTTATTTCTTTTGAACTCAGTTTGTTCGGATTGTTATTATTCATGGCAAGACTTTACCGTAAACTATTTAAATGACCATCCTAAATTGAAGTTTTTTGAATTAGTTTTTACATATTGAGTTAGCTTTATTTACGAAACCGTTTTCGTAATTTCCTCCAGTCACCCATGAGACATATTAACATACGAGAGTTAGCGAATGAACTGAAGCTGTCTGTTTCAACCATTTCGAAAGTATTCAGCAACAGTCATGAGATAAGTGAAGAAACCCGGCAACGGGTACTGGAAACCGCGGCAAGGCTGAACTATATTCCCAATGCTAATGCCAGTAGTTTAAGAAGAAAAAAAAGCAAAAATATCGGCGTAGTCATACCAGAGGTTGCTGACAGTTTTTTTTCACTGGCAATCAACGGCATTGAATCGGTAGCAAAGGAAAATGGTTATCATGTTCTCATCTATCTCACACACGAAAGCTTTGAGAACGAAAAGAATATTTTGAAAGAATGCCAGGGAGGAAGGGTAGACGGCATTCTGATATCGGTTTCAAGGGAAACCGCCCAAAGCGATCACATTAATGAATTGATCTCGAATGGCGTGCCGCTTATCTTCTTCGACCGCGTATGCGACGACGTGGAAACAGCGAAGATCACAACAGATGACCTTGAAAGCAGTTATCAGGCAACCTCACACCTGATACAGCAGGGTTGTGGCAACATCGCGTTTCTCAGCATTTCTAACAGCTTATCCATTACCAGTAAAAGACTGAAAGGATACTTGCAGGCGCATGCGGATCTTAAACAGAAAATGGATAAGGAAAACATTGTTCTTTGCACAAATGATGCCGTCAAAAATTATTCGCTGATAAAGAAATTACTGCACAGAAAAAACCGGCCAGACGGTATAGTGGTCTCGGTAGAAAAATTAACCACCCCGGTATATAAAGCCTGCGAAGAGCTGAACCTGAAGATACCGCAGGATCTGAAGGTCATATGCTTCTCTAATCTTGAAACTGCTTCCATCCTCAACCCTTCACTCAGCACAATTACACAACCGGCATTTGAAATGGGTAAGGTGGCCGCACTGATCTTATTTAAGGCGTTGCAAAAACAAAACCTAAATTTAATCAGGGAAAGTCTGGTCATACCTTCAGTGCTTGTTGCGAGAAGATCGACCGGTACGACTGACATTGCTTTATGAAATTTCAAATTTGTCGGACATTAATTTACCTCTTAACGCTTCTTTGCCTGAGTAGTGCTTTTTCGCTGGCTTTAGGACAGCGTATCAAGCATTCTGTTGCCAATGCCCATTCGCATAACGATTACAATCATGCAAAGCCATTCTATACTGCATATGATTCCGGATTCGGTTCTATAGAAGCCGATATATTTTTGAGAAATGGACATTTGTATGTAGCGCATGATTTTGCTGATATTGATACTGCAAGAACATTGGCCGCGTTATATCTTGAGCCGTTGCGGGAAAAGATTGTAAAAAACAACGGGCACGTGTACCCCGACGCCCTGAAGAAACTGCAGCTATTGATAGATCTTAAAACGGCCGCCCTACCAACTTTGGACACTTTAATCAGCGTACTTAGAAAATATAATGAAATAATTGAATGCCCAACACTGAAAATTGTGATCTCCGGAAATCAGCCCGATCATTCCAGGCTCAATGCTTATCCACGTTGGATACATTTTGACGGCAGGCCCGGAAAGATACCTGCGCCGGAGGTACTTGACAGGATTGCACTGATCAGCGATAATTTCAGGAAATACTCATCGTGGACTGGTGAGGGAACGCTTCCCAGGCCGGACCTGAAAAAAATAAAACTTGTGGTGGCAGAAGCCCATAAATATAAAAAACCGATCCGGTTCTGGGCAACCCCGGATAGCCCGGATGCATGGCGGTTATTAAAGAAATTAAAGGTGGATTATATCAATACAGACAAGATCGGCGAGCTTTCGGATTTTCTGAATTTATACAAATAGTTATTTTAAATATTTATTTTCCATACTTCATTTCACTTAACGCTGCCATCTATGAATCATTTATTCACTGCCGACTACATCGTCTTTTTCATTTATTTTATTGCGGTGGCCGGCTATGGGTACTGGGTATTCAACCGGAAGATGTATCATCAAAAGAGAACCGGCGCAATGGATTCAAAGGATTTTTTCCTTGCCGAAGGTTCACTTACCTGGTGGGCGATCGGTGCTTCACTGATAGCGTCAAATATATCGGCCGAACATTTTATCGGAATGTCGGGCTCTGGGTTTGCATTAGGTCTTGCGATCTCCAGTTATGAGTGGATGGCTGCGGCGACTTTGATCATTGTTGCTGTGTTCTTCATACCTATCTATCTTAAGAATAAAATATTTACAATGCCGCAATTTTTAGCAAAGCGGTATAACGATACGGTAGCTACTTTAATGGCGATATTCTGGCTGCTGACCTATGTGTTTGTGAACCTTACTTCGATTATTTATCTCGGCGCGCTGGCCATCAATTCCATATCCGGTATAAGCTTCGAATGGTGCATGGTGTTCCTTGGGATTTTTTCAATTGCGGTCACTCTTGGCGGAATGAAAGTTATTGGATACACCGATGTGATACAGGTGCTTGTTCTTGTGTTGGGAGGTCTTGTCACCTGTTACCTGGCGCTCAGCCTGGTATCGGAAAAGTTTGGGTATGGAAGTAATGTCTTAAAGGGATTTGATCTGATACAGGAAAAAGCTTCGTCGCATTTTCACATGATATTCGACAAATCGAATCCCTATTACGCGGATCTTCCCGGGCTTTCGGTTTTAGTAGGAGGAATGTGGATCAACAATCTGAATTACTGGGGATGTAACCAGTATATCACACAACGTGCGCTGGGCGCCAGTTTGCCAACGGCGCGTAATGGAATTCTTTTCGCTGCTTTTCTGAAACTGCTTATTCCGCTGATTGTTGTCATTCCCGGCATAGCCATGTTTGTTCTGTATCAGAGCGGGATGTACCAGGCAGAGATGAAAGACATTAATGGCATTGTGAAACCAGATCATTCTTATCCAACGCTAATGAATTTGTTGCCCGCGGGCTTGAAGGGTCTCGCCTTCGCAGCGCTTACCGCCGCTATTGTTGCTTCTCTTGCCGGCAAGGCAAACAGCATTGCAACCATTTTTTCACTCGACATTTACAAAAAGTTCTTCAGGAAAGATGCGACTGAAAAACAGCTTGTCAATAACGGTCGCTATACCGTGGTAATCGCTATGTTGCTCGCATGCCTGGTAGCGCCTGCGTTGCGCAGCCTTGATCAGGCATATCAGTTCATACAGGAATATGTTGGTTTTATTTCTCCTGGAGTGTTATCTATATTCCTGTTAGGCTTTTTCTGGAAGCGTGCTACCGCAGGGGCTGCGCTTACTTCAGCCATTCTTACAATCCCATTATCCACTTTCCTGAAATTTCTGCCGGGTTGGACAAATGGAGCATTCCCTGATCTTCCTTTCATGGATCGTATGACACTGGTTTTTATTCTTCTTGTTGTAATAATGGTTGTGATCAGCCTGGCTGATAGCCGAAGCAAGTATAATCAGCAAGTGATACTGATAGACACAAAAATGTTCAGGTGCACACCCGTTTTTATTGTCGGATCAGCGATTATAGTCGGAATACTTGCGGCCCTGTATACGGTGTTTTATTAAGTAAATTATTTTTCAAACACCAGCATCGGGTATTCACCTTTCAGTCCGCATACTTCTGGTTCTTTTTCTTCTTTATTGTAAACCCAGTCCAGTATCCTTTTGCCAAAAAGCCATGAATGCAGATAGTAGCGCATGAAGTGAACGCTTAATGTGCGCCACACTTTTAATTTGAATGGAGGAAGGTTTTTTTGAAAGTATGCCTGATCGTAAGCATAAAAATACAGTCTCCGGTCTGCAGCTTTTTTTCCCGCTAGCCGGGCCATGCTGTCCATGATACGGTTTTTGATGAACACTACTCCACGGAATGGCAGCATCCAGAAATTCATCCAGGGCGAATGCTTGAACCATTCGTAAACAACCACACCTTTTCCGCCATCGGCAAGTGACCGGTATAGTTCTTCTATCGCAATCACCTGTTCGTCTTTGGGAATATGGTAAACAGTATTCAGTGAAACGAAGCTGTCGACCACCCCATCCCTAATGGGCAGATGCGCAATGTCGGCCAGAACACAAAGGGCTTTATCACCCAATTTCTTTTTACATTCCTTGAGCGCAGTAAAAGAAAAGTCAACACATATGCGGTATTTATAATTTTCAGAGTACTGGAGGTAATCAGAAAATTGCAACGCTCCTGACCCTGCATCCAGCAAATATGTCCCTGAAGGCTTCAGGAACCTGCTTACCCTGTTATGACATTTTTTTATATAATCCTGTGTAAAGGGACGAAGGTCTTCAAATATCACAGCATCTTCGTAGTTGCCTTCTTCATTTGTGATC
>DASWTK010000347.1:0-8886 GCA_036402175.1 Chitinophagaceae bacterium
TACATCTTACTGGCTGGGCAAACATTACCTGGGATTAGGTCCCTCCGCGCATTCGTTCAATGGTGAATCGAGACAATGGAATGTACCAAACAATGCGGTTTACATCCGCACATTGAATCAAAATGAGCTTCCGTTCGAAAAGGAGATACTGTCAGATGCGCAAAGGCTCAACGAATACATCATGACCTCGTTAAGGACCATTGAAGGACTGGATATACATTATGTGAGGGAACGTTTTGGTCTGCCGGCCGCGGAAAATATTTCAGCATCTGCCAGCAAACATGCAGAAGCCGGATACATTTACCAGAATGGACATCAATTACAATTAACACGCTCAGGAAAACTGATGGCGGATGGAATAGCGGCTGACCTGTTTTCAGTTTAATCTTTCGAAAACTTCTGCCTGATGTACTTCATGAATTCATTGATCACAAGTATGGCAACCATGATCATGATGGCAGTAAAACCGACTGTATGGTATGAGATTGGGATCATTTTGAATCTCTCCTCTAAAATTAGACAAGAAAACGCTCTATAAGGTTAAAGCCAAGTGAAGGTTTAACATTTTCCCAGAGAATTCTGTAAATGGTCTCCGCTATAGGCATTTCGGCTTTAACATCCTTGTTAATCAGGTAAATGCATCTGCTTGCATTGTGGCCTTCGGCCACCATGTTCATTTCCAGCTGGGCCGATTTTACCGAATAGCCCTTGCCAACCATGTTCCCGAAGGTCCGGTTCCGGCTGTAAAGCGAGTAACAGGTGACAAGCAGGTCGCCCAAATAAACAGAAGCGGCGTAATTGGCATTCTTCCTGTGTGTGATGGGATCTTCAGAATCGTGAACTCCCACTTCGATATGACGGATACCAACCGCTTTCAGAAATACTGCCATTTCATCGGCGCTGTTAGCAATGAGAACACTGAGGAAATTATCGCCATATTCCAATCCATGTGCAATGCCCGCTCCCAACGCATAAATATTCTTCAGGATGGCCGCGTACTGCACGCCATATACATCATCATTTAAAATGATATTCAGATAAGGAGTTGCGAAACAGTTTGCAATTTGCTGTGTTACCTGCTGATCAATGCCGGAGAATGTGAGATATGATAACTTTTCAGCGGCTACTTCTTCCGCGTGACAGGGACCCATCACCGTATAATAATCCGTTACAGCCAAACCATACTTCTGCCGGAGATAATCATTAAGAAGAATATTGTGTTCGGGCATGATGCCTTTCACCGCGGACACAACAACTTTCCCATTAAAACTATTTTCAGGAAGTTCTCCAAGGGTATTCAGCAGGTAGGCTGAAGGAACAGCTATTACCAGGCAGTCCGACTCCGATACAACCTTGTTGATATCTGTGCTCAGTGAAAGTAAAGTGGTATTGAAATAAACCGAACTTAAATAATTTGGATTGTGATGGCGCTGTAATATATGACTGACAATATTTTCATTTCTTACCCACCAGTTTATGGGAAGGTTATTGTCTGTAACCAGCTTTGCCAATGCCGTTGCCCAGCTTCCACTGCCAATGATGCCTATCTTCATGATTGGATATTAGCCAGCTGTTATTTCTTTTTCTCGAACAGCTTATCCTTTGTTGTGATCTTCACTTTCGTTCCATCCTTCAGCGTTTTGCTTACGGTGCTGTAAGGGCCTGTTACAATTTCATCACCCACCTTAAGTCCGCTGGTAACCTCAATATGATTGATGTCCTGGATATCAGTTTTCACAACCACTTTTTTCACTTTGCTATCTGCTCCCATAATATATACCACCTCATCCAGGTCATCGGACCTTGAAGTATTCTCTGTTTGCGCGTCTTCGTTTTCTTCTTCGGGTTTCTTATCGAAACTGCTCTTCTCGCTGTTCACAGCTTTGTCGCTACCCTTTTCACGCGTAGTTACCGCGTTAATCGGAACAGCTATCACGTTTTCATGGCGTTTTGTTTGAATATCGGCGCTTGCATTCATTCCGGGGCGGAAGGGAAAACTTTTAGGGCGACTGGGATCCATAAGATCTTTGTACGATTCCGGCAACAGGCGAATGCGCACTTCATAATTGGTAACATCGTTGGCAGTTGCGGTTTGCGTGGCCGTGCCTTTGCTGCTGCTTGCTATCTGCGTAACAATGCCTTTGAATTTCCTCGTATTATATGCATCCACCTCGACAATTGCTGAATCACCCAGGTGAACCTTTGGCACATCGTTCTCTCCCACGTCAACACGCACCTCAATCCTGCTCATATCGGCAATGCGCATCATTTCGGTACCTGCCATCTGCGCGGTACCTACAACACGCTCACCTTTTTTCACTGCAAGCAAAGAAACCACACCGTCCATCGGCGCAACGATAGTAGCACGGCCAACATCCTTGTTTGCTCTCTGCAGCTGAGCCCTTGCACCCTGAACGCCGGCCTGTCCGCTGCGGATGCCCTGTAATGCCGCATTGTAATTGGCCTGTGCTGAACGGTATGCGCTTTCAGCTGTTTCAAATTCAGAAGCGGAGATCACTTTATCGTTCAGTAATTTTTTCTGGCGATCATAGGTGTTCTTTGCCTGATCAAGCGTAGCACGTAATGCTTCCAGTTGCGCTGCGCTGTTTTCTACCATTGCCTGCTGCTGGTTCACAGCCGCTGCGGCCTGATCGCGCTGCGTAGAATATATATCGGCATAGATCCTTGCAAGTACTTCACCTCTTTTCACACTATCACCTTCCTGCACGGTGAGTTCAACTATTTCACCTGAGATATCAGGACTTACCTTCACTTCAATTTCGGGATATACCTTTCCGCTGGAAGTCACGGTTTCGATGATGGTACGCTTCGATACTTTTTCAGTAGTAACCGATATGCCTTCTTCTTTTCCAAATGCACCACTGACTTTAAGCACCACCAGTAAAACGACGATGCCAAGTAAACTGAAAACGATCCAACGCATTTTTTTGCTCATGAAAAACAGATTTAAGAACAATTAGCCAATTTTGCCAATAAGCAAATAAGCCAATGAAGAAAAAATTAGCCAATTTTGCCAATTGGCAAATTAGCGAATGAGAAAAATTTAAAACTCAATCCACCTCAAACTGTATTAACCCAATTTGCCAATTGGCTTATTGGCAAAATCGGCTAATTACAACTTTATCCCCTGCCCCTTATAAAACTCCAGCACCTTCAACCTGAAAACATATTCAACCTGCGCCTGCAATCGTTCGATCCTTGCCCTGAACAGATTATTCTGGTTGGTAAGGTATTCGATAGTGGATTGCAAACCTACGTCAAACCTTTTCTGCGAAAAAGTGAAAGCTTTCTCTGCGGTTTCGATGGTTTTGACCGACGCATTGAAGCGTTCGAGTGCGGTCAGTGCAGTAGTATATGCAGTATATATGTTTTGTTTGAGTGTCTGGTTGTCGAGTTGCTTTTGCAGTTGCAGGTTCTCCATGTTTAACTGGCTGCGTTTCCATCCTGTACGGGCAATTCCACCGTTGAATAGTGGAATGCTCACAGAAATGCCGCCGTTCTGGCGGAAGTTATCACTGATCTGGGTTCCGGCGGGAATTCTATAAGTAGTAATGGTCTGATTGAACTCTGGCGCTTTTACCTGATAATCCGTTCCGCCAATGTTTACGATCGCCCCTGTATTCTGAAAGCTGCCGGTTGGAGTTACAATTACATCCGGTATCTTATTATTTGCATAGTTGGTTCCCATTCCACCGAAAAATGAAAAGGTAGGATACATATTGCCCCGGGCAGCCTTTATGAATTTATCTGCCGCTTTGATCCGAAGTTCGTTTACCCGTTGCTGTGGCAGGTTCTGCAGGGCGAGGCTGTATACTACCTCAGGCTGAAGCTCAGACAATGGTTCTACAGGAATCTGTTCCAGCGGGGGCAATTCAACTTCAAAAGGCACCGCCGCGTCAAGATTCAAAATCGCTTTCAGTTGCAGCAGGTTCTGCTGAACGGTAGCCCTGGCAATGATCATTGTTGAGCTATCCCTCGCGGCCTGGGCGTCGGCCTCCAGGAAATTCAGTTCGGGAAGCGTACCCACGTCAACCCTTCGGCGGATATTCAGGCGGTTTTGCTGCGATTGCTGCAAAGTTACCGCTGCCACATTCGCCTGCTCTTCTGAAACCAGCACAAGCAAATAAGCAGTAGCTACGTTAAGGGCGATATCATTCTTTAATTTATCTACCGCAGCACGCGCAGCCTGCATTTCAAAATCGTTTCCCGCAATATTATTCTTAAGGCTGAACCAGTTGAAAATAGTAGCCCCGGTTGAAAAATTCAAGCCTGTAAAGAAAAGCTGGGAGGTAGTGAACTGGTTGGTGGTAGGGTCAATTGACCGGCCCGCGTTGATGCCGGCGTTACCCGAAATATTGGCCGATGGATATTGCTGGAGGCGGCTTTGCCTGTAAGTAAGCTCAGCCAGCCTTGCCTGAATATCAATCTGTTTTACTGAAATGTTGTTTGCAAGCGCATATTCCACGCATTTTCTGAGGTTCCATTTCTCTTGGGCGGTTGCAGGAAGAATAACAATTAAAGCCAGTGTTGTTGCTAATGACAGTTTTCTCATCCCTGCAAATTTATTGGTAAGGTTCCTGCGACGCATCTCTTTTTTTATGAATGGTTTAGGTCTGTCGAAACGAAGATATTCATTTTGATTGCACATACCGTTCTGCCTGCACTTATAGTTTTACTAAGGTGTTACGGAATTAAAAGCCTGATCGAGATCGGCGATCAGGTAATCTGCTTCCTCCAATCCGAAATAAAACCGGATCATCCGGTGTTCGCGATCTTCCCGGTTAAAGGACGCCGGATCCATAGAAGCGCATTTGGGTATGGCAAGGCTTTCATGGCCACCCCAACTGACTGCCATTAATATGTGACGCAGGGATTCGCAAAAAGTAACAACCTGCTCCATCCTGTCTGCTTTCATGACGATAGTTACCAGTCCGCACGCGCCTTTCATCTGTTTTCTTGCCAGCTCATATTGCGGAAAACCCGGATCCAGCGGAAAAAGCAGCTCCTCTACCATCGGATGCCGCTTCAGGTACTCAACCATTTTAGCGGTGGTGCGGGTGATACGGTCTATACGGGCAGGCAGGGTGCGCAATCCGCGGATCAGCAGCCAGGCATTGAACGGCTGGATGCCGCTGCCAATATTTAGATATTCACTATCGAATATCTTTTTCATCATGGCATGGCTTCCGGTCAGCACACCCCCCAGCGTATCGCTATGTCCTCCTATGTATTTGGTTGCGGTTTGCATTGACATGTCAATTCCATAAGCAATGGGTTGCTGGTAAAGCGGAGTGCAGTAGCTGTTATCGCAAAGCGTAATGATACCTTTCTTCCTGGCAAGATCCGCCACTGCGTCCAGGTCCTGGATGGCAAAATCCCATGAATTGGGTGATTCAAGATATATAAAGGTGGTGTTTGGCCCGATGGCCTTTTCAAAATTACCGATCTGCCTCCCATCGATATAGGTTGTAGTAACGCCAAAGCGCGGCAAAACAACATCAAACATCCGCTGCACCCAGGTATAGGGCTTTCTGACAGAAACAATGTGATCGCCCGATTTTACATTGGCAAGTATGCCCGCGAAGATCGCGGCGGCGCCGCTGTTGAAAACCAGGCAATCTTCGGCTCCATCAAGCGCTGCAAGTTTTTTTCTAAGTATGTCTACTGTAGGATTGAGGCCTCGACTGTAAAGAAAGCCACCCATTTCGTCGTCAAAAGCCTTTTTCATGTCGGCCACTTTCCGGAACGCGAAATTGCTGGTTTGCATGATCGGCGGGGAAATGGCATTGAAATAGTCTTCGCGTTCTTCACCAAGTTCATTGAAGATAAAACTTGAATGTAATGGATCGGGAGTATTACCAGGCTGCACGTTTTATGTTTTAGGATGTTGATTGGAAAGCTTACGGGTAAGGAAGTAAATACCGATGAATACAGCCAGCACCGATAGGCCGATAATTGCAAATTGCGGCGTATTGATGGCGATGCTCATTCCAACAAAGATATAGGCCGCAATAAAGATGAGTGGCATCAGGGGATATAACTTCATGGTATAAATGCCGGTATTGTCGAGATGACGCGTACGCTTCCGCAGTATAAATATGGTACCTGCCGAAAATGCCATGCCTATCGAATCCAGGAAGATGGTAAAGCTTAATATCTTATCGAAGGTATCGGCAAAGAAGAGAACGATGATGCAGATGGCGGCAAAGGCCGAAAGGCTTACAGTAAGCACATCTTTCTTATCATCTTTCTTTTTGAATGCCGCCGGCAGGATGCCATCCTTGCTCATGGCGTACATTACCCTTGGGTTGCTTAGCAATAACACATTCACATAAGCAAGTACAGCAATGAACAGCAGGATAGAGATCACGTAACCGCCGGCAGGACCAAATAATCGTTCAGCAATAATGGCAGCGATTCCTTTTGAAGTCTTCAGCTCTTCGAACCCAATGATCTTATAATAAGCGAAATTAACGGTCAGGTATAGTGCTATGATGACCAGTATTCCAATGAATATACCCTTGGGAACAGTCTTGCGTGGATTCAAAACTTCATCTCCGAAATTGATCGTTTGCTGGTATCCACCATAGGTAAAAGACACGGCGATCAGCGCCATGCCGAAAGACTTTATGATATCGCCCCACGAATGATCGGCTTCAACCGTCGTGACCGGTGTATTATTATAATGCTGCGGAAAGAATAACGCGC
This sequence comes from Chitinophagaceae bacterium, assembly GCA_036402175.1. Taxonomy (GTDB): domain Bacteria; phylum Bacteroidota; class Bacteroidia; order Chitinophagales; family Chitinophagaceae; genus DASPKM01. The sequence continues at coordinate 6,730 of DASWTK010000347.1, forward strand.
TGATAAGCATGACGAGCATGGCGATCTTGATAAGCATCAGGACATTCTGAGTTTTGGAGCTCATCCGAAGTCCCATAAGGTTAACTCCATAAAATAACAGGATGGCCGACATGGCAATGAGGGCCTTTGTAAAATCAGACGGTGGCGATTGAAAGATGATCTGTGAGATGTATTCGCTTCCAATCAGCGCAACGCCGGAAAGGGAAGCCGCGTTTGAAATAAGGATGATACAATTAATGGCAAAGGCGATTGATGGATGATAACATTCAGCGAATATTCTATAATATCCGCCCGTAACCGGAAACCTTGATCCGATCTCTGCGTATGTAAGCGCACCGCATAATGCAATCAATCCGCCGGCGATCCATGCGGTAAAGAAGATGGTTGGTGTAAGTGCCGCCAGTGCTGAGTTGGAAGCCGTTCTGAAAATCCCCATGCCTATCACAAGTCCAATAACGATCATCGTGAGATCGAAAAGATTGAGTTTGTTTAGCTTTGCCATTGCCTGAAAATAAAGAAATATTTATTTTAATTAGCTAATTAAGCCAATAAGCTAATAAGCCAATTAATGTTTGGGTGGTTGAATCTTCTGCTATGAAAAACAACTTTATAATAGTAATACTTTTTCTAACGGTTTCAGATGTGTGCGCACAGGAAAAGAAGGTGGAGGATTCTGCGGCTTACCAGTCATTGGATGAAGTGATGGTCACGGGCTTTGAATTGAACAGGCGGCAACAACTTTCAACAGCAGCGGTTAGGACGGTTAGAGTGAATGTTGCTGAATTTTTCAGCAAAACCTCACTGGTAAATGCTTTCAATACTGTTGCGGGTGTGAGGATGGAAGAACGTTCGCCAGGCAGCTACCGCCTAAATATCAGGGGTAGTTCGGTACGTTCACCCTTTGGTGTAAGAAATGTCAAGGTCTACTGGAACGAAATTCCCATCACCGACCCTGGGGGCAATACTTACTTTAATCAGTTTGCGTATAATAACTGGTCGTCAATCCAGGTATTCAAAGGTCCTGCAGGAAGCATGTATGGTGCAGGTACCGGTGGATTGGTTTTAATGCAATCGTTGGACAATCCATGGAAACGTGGTGCGGGCATTGAGTACACAAGAGGAAGTTACGGGCTGAATAATGTGTTTGTGCATGCAAGGACAGGAGTCAGGGATAACAGAAACCTCATTACTTACGCGCACAATGAAACGGATGGGTACAGGGTGCAATCGGCCATGCGCAGGGATAATTTCAGCTGGACCTCTTTGATAAGGATATCAGACAGGCAGGAGATCAGGACTAACCTATTGTTCACCGACATGTATTACCAGACGCCTGGCGGACTTACCAAATCCGAGTTCACTGCAGACCCCAAAGCTGCAAGGCCAGCCGCAGGCATTCTGCCCGGAGCGGTTCAGGCAAAGGCGGCCATTTATCAGAAGAACCTGCTGGCAGGTATTCAACACCGTTATAAGCTGGATACCCATTGGTCAAATGCAACCTCATTGTATGTGGCATATGCGAACATTAAAAATCCCGCCGTCCGCAACTATGAAAGGAGGAGTGAACCGCATGCAGGAGGAAGAACGGTTTTTTCATGGGAGAATAAAACCACTTCAACTGTTTTGAAATTTACCGGAGGAAGTGAACTGCAGCATGGGTTTTTCAATACAAAAGTATTTGGCAACAGGCAGGGCGTATCGGATACTTTACAAACCGATGATGAGATAGATTATAATGTTTACAGCGTATTTGTGCAGGGCGATATTGCCATTAATGACAAATGGTTCATTACGGCGGGTACAAGTCTGAATAATACCAAAGTTTCCATTACGAGACTGAATAAACTCCCGGTTACCAAACAACCGCGTACTTACCGGCAGGAATGGTCGCCCAGAATTTCATTATTAAGAAGTTTTAAAAATTATACTTCTGTATTTGCGATTGTTTCAAAAGGCTTTTCACCTCAATCTATCGGAGAACTCCTTCCTTCCACCGGTAACATCAGTACGCAACTGGAAGCTGAAACAGGATGGAATTATGAACTGGGTATCAGGAATGGGTTCAGGGTTGGAAAAAACAGGATATTCACAGAAGTTGCTGCATATTATTTCAGGCTTACCAATACACTTGTGCAGCGAAGAGATAATTCGGGAGCT
>DASWTK010000348.1:0-5844 GCA_036402175.1 Chitinophagaceae bacterium
AAAAAGTAAAAAACCCACAATCGCAAGCCTTAATCGCAACTCAACAAATCCTGTTCTTTGATTTTTCATTTAAAATTTTATTGATCACAATGGAACAATGGTATAAGTTCTTCCTTTCTCGGTTTTAAAATCAATTATAAACGCGGCAGGGTTTTTTACTTCCTGCAATGTTACCCTTGCGTTGTTTTTAAAAGGCGGTTTCCCATAGCTTGTGAATAATGGATTTGGATTTTCATTTCCTGCAGCTGTTGAATTTGATCCGGGTATCTTTACAGGCATGGCAGTACGAATACGACAGTTACCGCCAACATTGGAATGAATAATTGCCTTTGCCAGTTTTCCTTCCTTCCAGTAAATATCTACGGTAAAGTTCCCTCTTGCCTTAATTCCTTTTATCATGCCGTTTTTCCAGGCCGCGGGCAATGCGGGCAGCAGTTCAATCTCCCCTTCATGACTTTGCATCAGCATTTCAGTGATCCCTGCTGTAGCTCCGAAATTGCCATCAATCTGAAATGGCGGATGAGCGTCAAACAGGTTTGGATACGTACCTCCGCCACCCATCGTTTCCCTTTTCTCACGCGGATCTATATACGTGAATGCTGAACTCAGGATCTTATATGCATGCTCTGCGTCTTTTAACCTTGCCCACCAGTTGATCTTCCACGCCATCGACCAACCGGTACTCACATCACCCCTGTGTATGAGCGATTGTTTTGCGGCAGCCGCTAATTCAGGTGTGTTCTTTACAGTGATCTGGCTTCCGGGATACAAACCATACAAATGTGATAAATGACGATGCTTGTCATTCGGTTCGTCCCAGTCCTGGTACCATTCCTGTAACTGACCAAGGCGACCTACCAGGTAAGGATATAATTTCTCTTTTGCTGCGATCAGCTCTTTTCTGAACTCCTCTTCAATATTTAATTCCTGAGTTGTTTTGATCAATGCGGTAAACAATTCGCGGATGATCGACATATCCATAGTGGACGCTATACTGAGCTGATATTCTTTACCGCTGATCTTGACGGTGTTTTCAGGAGATGTGGAAGGTGCAGTTACAAGATAGCCGGACACCTCATCTTTTATCATCCAGTTCAACAGAAACCGGGCAGCGCCTTTCATTAAAGGAAATGCTTCGTTCTTCAAAAAAATTTTATCGCCGGTAAAAAGGTAATGCTCCCATAAATGTGTGCAGAACCATGCTCCAGCCATCGGCCAGGCCGACCACCGTGGCATTGCCCTTGGGTCGTTCCAACCCATGCCGCCCGGAGGCGATGTTTTTGCCCATAGATCGGAATTATGATGCGTTACCCATCCCTGGCCAATATTATAATTGGTTTTTGCAGTAACAGCGCCGTTAATAGCCAGCTCTTTCAGGAAATCAAACAGGGGCCTGTGACATTCAGAAAGATTTGTATTTTCTGCAAGCCAGTAATTCATTTGCGTATTAATATTCGTTGTATAGTTACTTCCCCACGGAGGTTGAACCAGGTCATTCCATATGCCCTGCAGATTTGTCGGACGCGATCCGGGTCTTGAACCAGCTATCATCAGATAACGGCCAAACTGATAATATAAAGTAACCAGGTGGTTATCCTGCTGCTTTGCAAAGTTCCTTAGTCGTTCATCAGTTGTTTGTTTCATTACTTCGGCATCGTAACCGATATCTAATGCAACGCGATTGAAAAGCTTCTGATAGTCTTCAACATGCCTTCTTTTTAATTGTTCATAAGTTCTTGTAACCGCTTTTTGAAGATTTGACCTCGCTTCAACTGAAGGATCTTTTCCATTTAAACCTGCCGACCGGTTGAATCCATTGAAACTTGTGGCTTCCGAAATATAAAGGGTTACAGTATCTGCATTGGTAATGGATAACTCTTTACCAGACTTTCTGACATTTCCGCCAGACGCAACAACCCTTACATGCACTTCAAAGTTCATTCCCTCGCCGCTCCAGTCATCGTACTCAACCTGTTTGGGTTCATAATCGCGGTTGGCAACAAATTTTGGTGCTTTGCCTTTTAATACCATGTAGTTATCCGATACCGCGGAACAAATGAATTTTAATTTGCTCGTGAGTGAAGCATTAAAGCTGAGTGCTCCTTTTTTATCAGCAGTAATGCGTACTATCATCACCCTGTCCGGGTGACTTATAAAAGTTTTCCTGGTATAGGTAACGCCCGAAAGTTTATACTTTACTGTTGCAATAGCATTGCTAATATCCAGGTCGCGGTAATAGTTTCCGGCAACAGAATCCGGCGAATGATTTTTTATCCACAGATCCGCAAGGGGAAGATACCTGGCAGAATAAGGTCCGTGGATCTTTTTCCATAAACTGGCTGCGCTGTCCCAGTTAGCATTGAATAACTGTTCCCTTACCTGTTTTAGTATTTGTGGTCCTTCTGTAACATTACCAGGATTGGGATATCCTGACCAGAGTGTATTATCATTAAGCTGTAATCTTTCTACTGCAATTCCTCCAAAAACCATCGCACCGGTTTTGGCGTTGCCCAGGGGCAAAGCTTCTTCCCATATACCAGCCGGTTTGTCATACCATAGTTTCAAGGGTGCTTCTTTCGGCTGTTGCGCGAAAATGCCATACGGAAAAAAGATTGGTACCAAAATAAACAAACACGTCCTTGCTATTGTGAGCATAGTTCAATACTTATTTAAGATAGAACTAAAAAACTGGCTTTTAATAGCCAGTTTTTTGTAGAAAGAAACGACTGCTTGCAAAGAAAAAATTATAATGAGCTATTGATAACTATACCTGAACGGAGGTATGGTCCTGTCGTACACATGAATCTTTCCATTTGTTGCAAAATATCCCGCCGACCTGTCATCAACCCTGTCGTTCAGATTAATTGGCGCATTCTGATTATTCACCAGCTTCAGGTTCATTTTACCTTCCGGATCAAAACCACCACCACCTGCCGGGTTGAAGCTGATACTGGTAGCCAATGCTGCATCAGGATTAGGATCTTTTTTTGTGATCACCCAACCAAGCTTTGAATCATTTGGATTTGCAATTGTTCCCGGGGCCAATAAAGTCTGAATTGAAGTGTTGGCAACAGTGAGGTTCTCAAAACTGTACTCTCCCTGGAGGATCAGGTACGAAAAATAATTTTTCACCAGTTCTTTAGGATATTCATTCCAGAACATGGCAGGCCTTGTAGAATCCTGGGTGGGATCGATCTTTGATTTAATCCTGTTTCCTGCGGAGTCTTTCACCACAATAGGATAATCAAAGAAGAAGCCTCCGGTAACCCTTAGAGTCGCGCCGCTGCCTGTTGTTGTTCTGATTGAATTGTTGTGCAGGAAAATAAACGTCCTGCCCGGCTTTTCATATTCAGCCAGATCCATCCCGGCGTATTCGATACCCAGTTGCATCCATTTAAATATGGTATCGCTGCCTGCACCCGCAGCGCCTCTCGAAAGAAGAAATTGCTTCGCAGGCATGTTGATGTTCGGATCAAGCGTGAAAGGTTCATAATCGTAATGCTCCTGCAATTTGTAACACGACGAAAAACAAACAGCGGCGAGCATTAAGAGAATGAACTGATATTTGAATATATTTTTCATAATAACTTATTGAACAGTGATCTTATTTTTAGTCTGAATAAGGAGGATTTTGAACCAGGTTTGGATTTGCATTTAAAACGTTCCTGTGCAATGGCCATAAATATCTCCTCTTATCAGATCCCCATCCTGTTTGCGCAGCACCTGCGGCAAGCTGACGATCTTTCAAAAGCTGATCCATCGCCTGCAGGACATGGTCTGTACGCGTAAGATCGAACCAGCGTTTTCCCTCAACAAACAACTCCCATTGTCTTTCCTGCACAATTGCATCTTCCATCTGCGCTTCCGTAGCTAACTGAACAGCGGTATATGCAGGCAACGTAGCGCGTTGGTGAACAAAATTCAGGTACTTCAATGCGTTGGCGCGATCGCCGGTCTTGTTTAAAGCCTCTGCATACAAAAGGAACATGTCTGCTAACCGGTACACTGGTATGTAAACCGGTTTATCAGTACCTACAACTGCGTCTGATTGCGCCCTGGTGAGGTAAGTTGATTTTGCGTTGATATAACCTGCCGGGCCATACCATTTGATAACTCTGTCAAAATTGTCGCTCTTGGCAGAATCTATCGATTGCTTTGCCCTGATATCAAGTCCTGCCCTTAACCATGATCCGGTGCCTGTGTATAACAACCTTTCTGTTTTCATGGGGGTATTGTTCACCGTGCTTGAAACACCCATCATGCAGGGACATCCGTTTGCATTTACATCCCAATGAATGCTCCAGATCGTTTCAATATTCGCAGCCGGGTTAGTAAAGATTGTCTTCCATTCCGCAGTAGGCACCAGGTCAGGAGAAAGTCCAGCCGCGTTTGGGGTTGGTGTGCCATTAAAAGTTTTGCCGGTTGGAGCTTTGGCCTTGAATAGGTTTTTGATCCACGTTATGGCATTTGCATAATCGGGCATTATCTCATTATCGTGGCTCTTCCACATGTAAACATCAGCCATGATTGCGCAAATGGCGCCTTCACCAATGTTCCACACCACGGGAGAAGCTCCTTTGGTAATCAGGCTATAAGCCTTCTCCAGGTCATCTATGATCTGTTGTTTTACTTTTGTCTTTGAATCGCGTTGCGGAAATGGATTATCGTTCAGGTCCAGGAAAGGAGTGATGCGGATTGGCGCTGCACCCCAAACCCTCAGTATCCAGAAATAACAAACTGCCCTCATCGCATAACTTTGCGCCATGTACGAATTTATCTCAGCCGCAGTAAGACGTTCTGCTGCCTTTGCATAGTTGTTTACGTCAGGAATTTTAGCGATGTTCAGGTTAGCCCTGCCAATTACAGTATACAACGGACTCCAGTCGGCGAAGCTGTTATTAGGTGTAAGGTTATTGAAATGGATCTCGTTTGAATTGCTGTTTGGAGTGCCATTCATCATGTTATCTGATCGTGCATCGCCCCAGACATTAATACGGTTGTTGAATTGCGATTCACCGATCATGGTTTGCTGAAACGCTCCGTACATGCCTGCAACAGCCGCATAAACATCGTATTTGGTCTTGAAGAATTGATCAAGTGTGCCATCAGACAATGGCTTCTCTTCGACCAGCTTTTTACAACCTGTAAAGGTCACCAAAGTTAACAGTAAGGTATAAGCAATTATTTTCCGCATGACAGTTGCTTTTAAAATTGAATATTTAATCCCATTCCCAACTCTCTTCTCTTTGGATAACGTCCATTGTCATCCCCTACCTGCAACGCATTCGTTGAACTGAACTCAGGGTCGTAACCTGTATAGTTGGTCCACGTAAGTATATTGATACCGTACACATATACGCTTGCATTGTTAAGAAATGCTTTCTTAACCAGCGCTGGCTTAAATCTGTATGATAATCTTGCGCTTGATAACCTTATGAATGACGCATCTTCCAGGAAGTAACTGTTACCGCTACCCCTCTGGCTGCCCCGTGTATCCCTGTCAGGGAAGTAAGGAAATGTTGCGCCTTCCTGCCCCTGTCTTACCCACGCTCCGTAAATAGCTTCGGGTAAGGCTGGCCCGTTGCTTGAGCTGTTATTGGTAAGTCCTTGCTTAAAGCTGTTGTAAACCTGTCCGCCTATGGTAGCGTTTACAATTATGTTGAGAGAAAAATTCTTGAAAGTAAAATTATTGATCACCCCAAGGTAGTAGTCTGGTTGTGCGTTACCCAGGATCTGTCTGTCGTCATCATCAATTACGCCATCATTGTTGATGTCTTCCCATTCCGCGTCTCCGCCAAGCAATGGCAAGCCGTTTCCGGTTTTCTTAATTACCGCACCGGTGTA
>DASWTK010000349.1:0-31845 GCA_036402175.1 Chitinophagaceae bacterium
GTTTTGGGTTTTGGGTTTTGAGTTTTGGGTTTTCCAGGGTCGTGGTTTGATTTTGAGGATTGGGGGGTTGTTTTTGATTCGTGATCTGGAGAATGAAAAATTAGTTTGAATGTTGGGCAGTTAATCTGCAAACGCTCTACACTATGATTCTACACTTCGAAGCAATGAACCGAAAACCCGAAACCCGAAACAATTTCATCAACACCACTCTGGAGACGAACCCGAAACCCAAAACCCAAAACCCAAAATCAACCCCCGCCTTTGGAAAACCCGAAACCGGAAACACGAAACCGGAAACCAAAAACCCGAAACCGATAAAAACTTCGAAAGATGAGATTGACTTTGTTGTTAATAATGATAATTCCGCTTACTTCAGTATATGGCCAGAAGAAAACAGTTGCACAGATGAAGGCTGGTCTTCAGCAGGCGCAGAATCCGATGGCATATGTGCGGGATTCACTCAAAAAAAGGTATAAGCTCGATACAATTGTAATTGCACGTATCCGTAATTATAACGGACTGGCGGATAGCCTGGCATACCACGGCCAGATAAGGAAAGTATACGGTCCGTATGAAAAAGGAAAAGTGCTCGTTCAGGTATTGGGTAAGGTTCCGAATACATTTTACCGGATCAGTCAGATATACCTGGATACATCCGTCTTCAGGCTTCAATTCGCTGATTCGCTTTCCAACAACATCATGCAACGGATACAGAATGGCACATCAACCTTTGAACAAATGGCTCAGACGTATTCAATGGGTGGAGAAGGAATAACAAAGGGTGACCTGGGATGGGTAGCACAGGGAGTGTTAATACCAGACATAGAAAAAGCGGTAACGAAACACAAAAAAGGTGAGGTATTCAAGGTGTGGACACAGGCAGGCGTTCATATTATTAAAAAAACAGAGAATCCAAAACAGGACCATGGATTCGCACTGATGATGCGGGTGTTTTTGTAAGGTGAGCCTTCACTGGAGGATCACTGAAGCTACACAGAAGCTATGCTGGAGCTACGCGAAAGCTACAATGGGCATTCATTTTGGCAGTTAACCCTTCAGAAACCAACTCACGGCCAGCTCATACCCTTTCATCCCTAATCCGAAAATGCTTCCGACCGACTTACCTGATACGTGTGAAAGCTTCCTGAAATCCTCACGTGCATGAACGTTCGAAATGTGCACTTCTATTACAGGAGTTTTAATAGCTGCGATCGCATCCCCGATCGCCACGGATGTATGCGTGTACCCTGCGGGATTTATGATAATGCCATCGTGATCAAAACCTACCCGCTGAATTTCATTGATCAGCTCACCCTCAACATTGCTCTGGAAATAGGAAAAAGATACCCGCGGAAACTTCAATTGCAATCCGGCAAGATATTGCTCGAACGGTTCATTGCCGTAAATATCCACTTCCCGCTTTCCCAGCAGATTCAAATTGGGTCCATTGATGATGGCGATCTTCATAACACGAATATAAGAACATGCGGTCCTACTTCTTCATCATACCTATGAACTCATCAAACAGGTAGCGACTATCGTGTGGTCCCGGAGTGGATTCGGGATGGTATTGCACCGAAAATGCCTGTTTCCCTTTTAACCTGATGCCTTCAATCGAATCGTCATTCAGGTTCACGTGCGTGATCTCGATATGATCCGCCTTCCTTACCGCTTCGGGATCTACGCCAAAGCCATGGTTCTGGGTAGTGATCTCACACTTACCTGTAACCAGGTTCTTTACCGGATGGTTCAGCCCCCGATGGCCATGATGCATTTTAAAAGTAGGAATATCATTGGCGAGCGCCAGGAGCTGGTGCCCAAGGCAAATTCCAAATGTTGGTTTGTCTTCCTTCAATATTTCTTTTACCGTTTCAATTGCATAACCCATTGCCGCGGGATCGCCAGGGCCATTGGATATAAAATAACCTGTAGGGTTAAACGCTTTTAATTTTTCAACCGGGGTTTTGGCCGGGAACACTTTAACATAAGCCCCGCGCTGTACCATGCATTCAATGATGTGCTGCTTGCATCCATAATCAAGTACCGCTACTTTGATGGCAGAAGCGGGGTCGCCCATTTCGTACTCTTTATCGGTACTGACATGAGAAGCCAGCTCCAGTCCGTCCATAGAAGGAACCTTTGCCAGTTCCGCCTTCAGCTGATCAATGTCCAGTATCACGGTTGAGATGATGCAGTTCATCGCACCTTTGGTGCGAACATGCGTTACAAGTGAACGGGTATCTACGCCTTCTATACAAACTATATTCTGCGAGATCAGATAATCCTCCAGCGAGCCTTTCGCCTGCTTGCGGGAATACTGCTCTTCAAGGTTCCGGCCAATGAGGCCTTTAATTTTTACTCCATCCGATTCTATGTCGGAATCCTTCACACCATAATTACCGATATGTACAGAATTCATAATAATGACCTGTCCATAATAACTGGGATCAGTAAATACTTCCTGGTAACCGGTCATGCCGGTATTGAAGCAGATCTCTCCGGTAGTAGTACCCGATTTGCCAAAGGCTTGACCGTAGTATACAGATCCATCTGCGAGCAACAAAATAGCGGGCTTACGATTAGGTGTAGACATATTTTTAATTCGAATGCAAAGAAAATAAAATGATCGCTGGTTTTGAAAGTCCGGGCTAACAAATTGCCCACAAAAAAAAGCAAGGCCATCAGACCTTGCTTCAGTATTATTTGAATTGCTTCATTCCTATCCTTCTGCTTTTTCGTCCTTCGGTTGCTCTGGCGCTGCTTCGGTTCCGGCTGCGGGACCAGCGGCTTTCTTACGACTGCCACCGCGTCTTGTGCGTTTGCCTGTTTCTTTCTGTTCGCCTTTGCCTTTACCATAGATCTCGTTGAAATCAACCAGTTCTATCATTGCCCTTTCGGCGTTATCGCCGATCCTGGTGCCAAGCTTGATGATGCGGGTATATCCTCCCGGACGGCCCCCGATCTTTTCAGCAACTGCACCAAAAAGCTCAGATACCGCGTGCTTGTCGCCCAGGTAGCTGAACACTACGCGGCGCTGATGCGTGGTATTATCCTTTCCTTTCGTGATCAGCGGCTCTACGTATGTACGCAATGCCTTTGCCTTCGCGAGGGTTGTTACAATCCTCTTGTGTGTGATCAACTCACAGGCCAGGTTGCTCAGCAACGCTTTGCGGTGCGAGTGGGTCCTGCCCAGATTATTGATTTTGTCTCCGTGACGCATGACTTTTAGTTTGATTCGGTTGTACCGTGTCAGGAATTACAACCTACGTTATTAAAAAAACTGATTAAAACTCGTCTTTGTCCAATCCCAGTTTACCAAGGTCCATTCCAAAATGCAAGCCTCTTTCTGCCAGCACCTGCTCAATCTCGGCCAATGATTTCTGACCGAAGTTGCGGAATTTCATCAGGTCTTCCTGCTCATACTGTACCAACTCGCTCAGCGAATTGATCTTTGCAGCTTTCAAACAGTTAAACGCGCGTACGCTCAGATCCAGGTCCTCCAAAGGAGTCTTCAGGATCTTGCGCAGTTGCAATACCTGCTCGTCCACCACATCTTCCTTCTTCTCTTCCTTGCTGTCGAACGTGATGTTCTCATCTGTGATGATCATCAGGTGCTGAATAAGGATGCGGCTCGCCTGCTTCACTGCTTCTTCGGGATGGATTGTTCCATCGGTATGCACGTCCATCAAAAGCTTCTCATAGTCAGTGCGCTGCTCCACACGGGTATTCTCGATAGCATATTTCACATTCACGATCGGAGTGTAAATAGCGTCTACCGGAATGTAACCAAATGGGGCGTCTTTTGGCTTGTTCTCTTCTGCAGGAACATAACCGCGGCCTTTACCAATGGTGATCTCGATATCCATTTTAGCGGTAGTATCCAGCGTACAGATCACGAGTTCGGGGTTCATCACCTCGAAAGTGTGTGTAGCCTCGCTGATCATACCGGCTGTGAATTCTGTTTTGTTTTTGATGCTCAGGTTGATCTTCTCCTGCGCAACTTCATGGTCCACCTTCTTTTTCAGCCTTACCTGTTTGAGGTTAAGGATGATCTCTACCACGTCTTCGGATACGCCTTTAATGGTAGCGAATTCATGATCAACTCCTTCAATTTTAACTCCGGTGATAGCATAACCTTCGAGTGAGCTTAACAATACTCTTCTCAAAGCATTGCCAATGGTTACACCATAACCTGGTTCTAGCGGACGGAATTCAAATTGTGCTTCGAAATCCGTTGCTTTTTGCAGGATGATCTTGTCTGGTTTTTGAAAATTTAAAATGGCCATTTGTATATACGGTTTACTTAAGTACTTGTTACTATGCTGAGCTGTTCTGGTTTCTCCTGAGGAGTCTTCACGTCAAACGAACTCCATGGAGTTCGTAAGATCATTACTTAGAATACAACTCGACGATCAGTTGCTCCTTAATATTTTCAGGAACGCTTTCCCTTTCAGGATAAGTAATGAATGTTCCCTGCATATCGGTCTCATTCCAGTCGACCCAGTTGAACTTCTGATTTTTTCCGCGGATCTGGCTGGTAACGGCTGTATTGTTCCTGCTTTTTTCTTTCAGTCCAACGATATCGCCGGGCTTCAATTGATAAGAAGGTACATTCACCACTACGCCATTAACCGTTACGTGCTTATGAGCTACCAGCTGACGGGCTGCAGGGCGCGAAGGTGCGATACCCATGCGGAACACGGTATTGTCCAACCTTGCTTCGAGCAACTTGATCAGGGTTTCGCCGGTTACGCCTTTACGACGGTTAGCCTCTTCGAATATTTTCCTGAACTGGCGCTCAAGCACACCATAAGTATACTTGGCTTTTTGCTTTTCGCGGAGCTGTAATGCATATTCTCCCATGGTCTTGCGCTTGCGCTGTGCGCCGTGCTGACCGGGAGGATTGCTATTTTTATTCAGCCATTTTCCATTGCCCAGGATGGGCTCTCCGAAAATGCGGGAGATCTTGGTCTTTGGACCTGTGTAACGTGCCATAATTGATGTCTTGATTTTTTAGTTACGGCATGCGATCAGTAAAAATCAAAAAATAAATCGCATACCCAGTTATAATAAAATATTATACGCGTCTTTTCTTCGGAGGACGGCAGCCATTGTGTGGCAGCGGGGTCACATCCTTTATCATCACCACTTCGATACCTGAATTTGCAAGAGCCCTGATTGAGCTTTCGCGACCGGCACCCGGGCCTTTTACAAATACATCCACACGCTTAACGCCTGCTTCCAGCGCCACTTTTGCGGCATCGGACGCAGCCATCTGAGCAGCGTAAGGCGTATTCTTCTTTGAACCCTTGAATCCCATTTTACCAGCACTGCTCCAGGAAATAACCTGGCCATTCTTGTTGGTGAGACTGATGATGATGTTGTTGAAGCTGGCGGTAATGTGTGCATCGCCATAAGAGTCGACCTTAACAATCCTTTTCTTCGCAGCGGCTTTCGCGCTGGGTGCTTGTGCTTTTGCCATAATAATTTTAAAAAGGTAATCTTTAATATTTATCCAGCTTCTCAGCTAGTCCGGTTCAACCCTCCCCCCGCGTCCCGGGATCTGGCGCTAAACCGAAAAAATGACGCTTATTTGCCCGACCGACTTACTCATTAGCCCAATCGGCTAATTGGCTTATCGGCTCATCGACTAATTATTTCTTAGGTGCCTTCTTCTTACCGGCAACTGTCTTACGCTTACCTTTCCTTGTACGGCTATTGGTACGGGTACGCTGTCCGCGAACTGGCAATCCTTTACGATGGCGCAATCCACGATAGCAGGCAATATCAAGCAAACGCTTGATGCTCATCTGCACTTCAGAACGCAATTGTCCTTCAACCTTGAACTCATTGGTAATGATGTTACGGATGGCATTCAGCTCATCGTCGTCCCACTGGTGGACTTTCTTATTAACATCAATCCCTGCTTTTCCGAGGATGTATTGAGCAGTAGATTGGCCGATCCCATAAATATAGGTCAGTCCAATTTCGCCTCTTTTACTTTTTGGTAAGTCAACTCCGGCAATACGAGCCATAGTTATTTGAAATTTGAATTTAAAATTTAAAGATTATCCCTGACGCTGCTTGAAACGGGGGTTCTTTTTGTTGATCACATAAAGTTTACCCTTTCTCCGCACGATCTTGCAATCAGCACTACGCTTTTTAATGGACGCTCTGACTTTCATCGCTTTTGTTTTTAATACCGGTCACCCGGACTTATCTTGTATCTTAATTACTTATACCTGAAAATGATCCTTCCCCTGCTCAGATCGTACGGACTCATCTCTACTCCCACTTTATCACCAGGCAAAATCCTGATGTAGTGCATCCTCATTTTTCCGGAGATGGTCGCCAGGATTTCATGACCGTTTTCAAGCTTCACTTTGAACATTGCGTTCGAAAGTGCTTCTACAATGGTTCCATCCTGTTTAATGAGTGCCTGTTTCGCCATACTTTTTGGGTGCGCAAAGATATGGGAATAACGCGGAAATAAGAAAATCGCGCGTTCTTTTTTCAGGCCGGGGGGAAAAAACCTGCCTGATTAACATCAAATTTACAGGAAATCAGCTCTAGTGGCTGCTTTCGGCGCTCAGTTCCACCTTGGTCATAGCCCGGTAATGGTTCTGCAGCTCGTGCACGTATATCGGCTCTGCGATGTGCCGCCTGTCTTCGCGATACCACATCTCAAAGTTGTCAAACCGGTCAGGCTCAAGCAAAAGGATGCGAAAAGCCCCTTTCAGATACTTTACCGGCCCGGTGCCGTCTGACTGTTTTTCGAATCCCAGCCTCTTCAACTGGTGGTCGTTCAATGGAATACCCTTCAGATTGGGCGTATTGAACCAGAAATCCTGGACATCGGTGCGGATACATACCTCCTTGTCCTCCCTGTTCAGCTCAACCACCTCTCCCTCCCACTCTTTTCCTTCGTATTCGGCTATTACAAGATCGCCTTGCTTCAGATCATTGAAACGGATCATGGTAGAAGTTTTTGATTGAGAGACAATTTAATGAAAAATGCAAAATGTAAAATGAAAAATGCAAAATGGGATCCTATTTTACATTTTTCATTTTACATTTTGACTTTTTAATCAACTCCTCTTTTTGTAGTTCCACACCGCCCATCCGTTCAGTACCACTGCAAATCCCCCCATTATCATTAAATGCCTTCCAATATCTCCCAGTCCACTTCCTTTTAATACCACCATTCTCATTACCTCAATAAAATAAGCCACGGGGTTGATCCGGGTTATCCATTGGGCCCATACAGGCATGCTGTCGATAGAAGTGTACAACCCGCCCAATAGTATGAATACCATCATCATAAAAAATGATATCAGCATTGCCTGTTGCTGGTTGTGGGTAAAGGTTGATATCAGCAGCCCAAGGCCCAGCACCGCCAGCAGGTAAACCGCAGCGAAAACATAAACTACCAGCAGACTCCCAGCAGGTATGATCCCGTAAGCCAGCCACGCGATCAGCAATCCCAGTGATAATACCACCAGTCCCAGCACCCAAAAGGGTATCAGCTTACCCAAAATGAAATGATACTTCCTTACCGGTGTGACATTGATCTGTTCTATGGTCCCGATCTCCTTTTCTTTTACTATGTTCAGCGCTGCCAGGTTCGCCCCCACCATGGTCAGCAACACCACCAGTATACCCGGAACCATAAAGAACTTATAGTTCATGAGCGGATTGAACCAGTTCGAGGAAGTCACTTCAATATTTGGCTCCGGATTGAAACGGGGGAATTGAATCCATTTCAATCTCACCTCACGGTTATAATCCTGTATTATGCTCCGCAGATACGCGCCCCCGAGGTTTGCCTTTACTCCATTGATGGCGTTGATCGCCATGAAAAGATTGGCTTCTTCCTCCTTTACAAGGTCGCGCTCAAAGCCCGCGGGAATTTCAAGTACCAGGTCGGCCTCATCCCGTTCCACATCTACCATCGCCCGTTTGTATGAGCCCGAATAATCCTGCAGCTTGAAATAACCCGATGAGGTGATCTTTGAAATGAGTTGCCTGGTGTAGGCCGACTGATCATGATCCACCACGGTCAATCTGATATTCTTGATCTCATAATCCGCCGCCCATGGCAAAATGAGTAATTGAATCACGGGTATCGCAAAAATGATCCGAAGTATTGAAGGCTCACGGAATATCTGTCTGAATTCTTTCTGCAATAAAAAACGCAAGGTTCTCATGCCAGTCTGATTTTGAATTTTTTAATACTTAAGGCCAGCAGGAATACCATCATGCCTGCCAGCACCAGTGTTTCTTTCCATACAGCTTCCAGCCCGGTACCCTTTATCATGACCGATTTCACAATTGAATAATACCAGGTTGCGGGCACTACCCTGGACAGGATCTGAAGTGGCAATGGCATGTTTTCTATCGGGAACATAAATCCACTAAGCATGACCGTTGGCAGGAACATTCCAGTCAGTGAAATGAACATGGCGGTCTGCTGCGAAGAAGTGGCGGAAGAGATCAATAACCCGAATGCAAGACAGGTAAGCGTAAACAGTATGCTTTCAAAAATCAGTAATACCAAACTGCCGTTGACCGGCACTTCCAATACAAAAACACTCAGCAACAGTATGCTCGCAATGTTCACGATCGAGAGCGCGAGATAAGGAACGGCTTTCGCAATGATTATCTTAATTGGTTGCATCGGCGACACCAGCATTATCTCCATCGTGCCCAGCTCTTTTTCCTTTACAATGGTAATAGCCGTCATCATAGTGCACACCAGCATCAGCACCATAGCCATCACACCAGGCACCATACTGTACGCTCCTTTCAGTTGCGGATTATACAGCATGCGCATTTCGGTATGAATAGTGTAGGGAAGCTGACGGTTGTCCAGAATCCTGTCCTGGTAATCCCTGATGATCGCAGTAGCATAATTCGTCAGCGTATTCGCTACGTTTGGATCCGATGCGTCCGCAACCAGCTGCACCTGCGCCTTATTAAAATGCTTCAGGTCGTGATCAAACCTTTGCGGAAACACAATCGCCAGTTTCACGTCTCCCCCTTTAAATGCCGTCTCCACATCCTGATATGAATAAATATTCTTTTTGATGTCAAAATACCTGCTTGCCTCAAGTTCCTGAATGATCGCGGTTGTCGCGGCATCTTTTGAATTATCGAATATGGCTATACGTGAATTCTTTACTTCATTGGTAAGTGCAAATCCAAAAATAATGATCTGCACTATCGGCATACCAAGTAGTATGAACATCGTTCTCCTGTCCCGCAGGATATGATAAAACTCTTTCTTTACAAATGAGCGAAACTGTTTCATATTCAAATGTTCATTCAGTGATCAATCAGCTCATGCATCCGTGCGCCTTGCCTTTCGGGCAAGCTTTACGAACACTTCATCCATTGTAGATGCATTAAATTGTCTTTTCAATTCACCTGGAGTACCAAGGGCGTCTATCCTTCCGTCAACCATTATGGAAACACGGTTGCAGTATTCTGCTTCATCCATATAATGCGTAGTAACAAAGACCGTAATGCCGGTAGCCGCTGCCTGATAGATCATTTTCCAGAATTCTCTTCTGGTAACCGGGTCAACACCACCTGTGGGTTCATCCAGAAAAACTATGTCAGGCTCATGAAATATGGCGACGGAGAATGCAAGCTTTTGTTTCCAGCCGAGTGGCAGCGATCCCACTAACTTGTCCGCCTCTCCTTCCAGATGCAGGTGCTTCAGCGCGTGTTCGGTCTTTTCACGGATCTCCGCGTCACGCATTCCGTAAATGCCAGCATAAAAGCGGATGTTTTCTTTTACAGTCAGATCTTCGTAAAGCGAAAATTTCTGACTCATATAGCCGATGTTCTTCTTGATCTTTTCTGTTTGTTTATAAACATCAAATCCAGCCACTTTTGCCGTACCACTTGTTGGAATCGACAATCCGCATAACATACGCATTGCCGTTGTCTTGCCTGCTCCGTTTGCGCCGAGAAATCCGAAGATCTCGCCCCTGTTAACTTCAAACGATATTTCATCAACAGCCGCGAAATCACCAAACCGCTTTGTGAGCTTATCCGCAATTATTACTTTTTCGTTTTGCATATTAATTTTTCATCAATGCCATAAAACAATCTTCAATGTTGGGGGTAACCGGGAAAAATTCTGCCTGTTTACCAGCAGATAATAAACCCGCCCGGAGTTGCTCTTCTTTCACTTCTTTTTTTAATACCACATGGTGATATTCCCCAAATGGATATGCGTCTTCCACTTCAGGTAAATTCTTCAGGTCATCGAGTAATTGAAGCATGTTATCCGCCTTTGCTGCAAACAACGGCTTACCGAATTCTTTAATGATACCAGCAGGTGTATTTACAGATAACAATTGCCCTCCCTGTATCAACGCAACCCGCTCGCAGAGACTCGCCTCATCCATATAGGGCGTGGAAGCAAGAATGGTTATACCCTGCCGCCTGAGGTTTTGCAGCATGTCCCAAAACTCTTTTCTCGATACCGCATCAACACCTGTAGTTGGTTCGTCAAGAAAAAGTATATCGGGGCGGTGAATGAGCGCGCAGCTTAATGCCAGTTTCTGTTTCATCCCACCCGAAAGTTTTCCCGCCTTGCGGTCCCTGAATGGTTCGATCTGTTCATAGATGTCTCTTACTAGTTCATAATTTTCACTGACCGAGGTGTTGAAGATCGTCGCAAAAAATTCAAGGTTCTCCTGTACGGTCAGGTCCTGGTACAATGAAAACCTGCCGGGCATATAACCAACTTTTTTCCGGAGCGCTTTGAAATCCTTAACCACATCCAGGCCGTTAACAGTTGCACTTCCGCCATCGGGTAACAATAAAGTTGTGAGGATGCGGAACAGTGAAGTTTTGCCTGCGCCATCAGGACCAATGAGTCCAAATAATTCACCCTGTTCAACTTCAAACGAAACGCCCTGCAATGCACTCACGGATGCTTTCTTCGTTCCGTAATTCTTCACCAGCTGTTGTACTGCGACTGCCTTCATTTTTTTTATTTGAATAGTACTTCACCATACATTCCGATCTTCAGGAACCCGTCGTTCTTCACTTTGATCTTCGTTGCATATACCAGGTTCGCACGCTCCTCTTTTGTCTGGATGGTTTTTGGAGTGAACTCCGCTTTATCCGATATCCAGGTGATCGTTCCAGCGTATTCCTTGTATTTGTCGTCTCCTTCATCCACGAGCACCTTCACCTGCTGTCCCAGTTTTACCTGCGACAATTGACCACCGCTGATATATGCCCGCAGGATCAGTTCCGACAGATCCGCAATCTTGTACAAGGCCTTACCGGCAGACGTCATTTCGCCTTCCCGTGCATATTTCATTATTACTGTTCCATTGATGGGGTTTACAATGTTTGCTCGCTTCAACTGATCATTGAGTTGATCTACTCTTTTCTGCAGGGGCTTACCCTCACTCAATATGCTCCTGTTCTGTGTTCCCACAGTACTGCGCTGCACGTTTATCTGCTGTTGAGTTACACTCATCTGTCTTTTTACAAGATCGATCTGAGCGTTCATATCATCCAGTTGCTTTCCAGTAGCCGCATCCTGCCGCAGCAGATTCTCAATTCTTTTCCGCTCAAGCTGAAGGTTGTTTAACTGCGATTGCTGCACTGCAAGCTGGTTTATCAGCAATTGCACCTGCGGATTTACATCGGCTGTTTTTTGCCCCAGCGCTTCAATGCTCGCTTCCACCTGCTCTTTCTGAAGGGCAAGATTTTCGGCATCAACCGTGCCTACAATTCTGCCCCGGGAAATGGTATCTCCCTCTTCGATATTCAATTCCCGGATCACACCAGGAAGCTCAGATGATACGATCACTTCGTCGGTTTCGAAAGTGCCTGATGCGTCGAATTTATTATTGCGCCCACAGGATATCAGAAGTATCAATGCACCCGAAAAAAGAATTTGTTTCATTGTGGTCTGTTTAATCATTTTTAAAGTGTAATTCATCCTTCAATTATTTCATCGTCCGATTATATTGAGGTAGTTGATCTGCGCCTGCAATAACTGCAACTGATGGGTAATTTGAGTTTGCCGTGCCATGTCTTCGGCATTTACCTCGCGCAGATAATCGTTCGCGGTGATCACTCCGTTTTCCAGCTGCGCTCTTGCGGCTTCCTTGACCTTTACACGGAGATCTATAATGGCATTATCGGATTCAACCAATTGCCGCAACTTGTCAATTTCAGACTGTTGCTGTTTGATCTGAGTATTTGTGTTGAAGAGAAATGTTTCCTTCTGCACGTCCACGATCCTTTTACTAACCTCTACTATTTCACGGTCGCGTTTATTGGTATAAAGCCCGGCGAGTGACCAGCTGAAGCGGATGCCACCGACGTAAAAAAGATCAAATTCATTTTTTAGCATGTTCAGGCCGGGGCGACCATAACCACCCTGTACAAATAAACTTGTGCGTGGAAGGTTCGCAGATCTGATGATCTTATACCTGTGATCAAGCGCTTTGACCTGGTCATTAAATAATTCCAGTTCCGGCCTTGCAATTTCTGCCTTTGGAATACTGGTAACATCGGGTTTTATCAGCGATGTATTTTCATCCAGCGGATGTCCCATAAACAGGCTGAGTATTTCAATAAAGGCTTTTCTGCCGGCTATCAGTTCAACCTTCCGTTGCCCGGTCCTCAATTCTTCAGCCTGCAGCACATGCAGGTTTGAACGGAATGCAACTCCATTTTCCACCTGTGCTTCCACTCTGCGGATACCGGTCTGAATATCCTTTTGAATAAGCGCAACCTGTTTTATTTGTTCATCCAGGTAAAGAATACCGAGGTAAAGCTGATTAACGCGATCCTGCACTTTATACATTTCCACTTCCACTTTTTGTTCTTCAACTTTAGCGTTCAACTCCTGCAATACCTGTTGCTGCTTAAGCTGCCCTCCATCATACAACAGCTGGTTTACGTCGGCCACAAATCTGTACTGATCTTTTGATGGAGGTTCGATCTTTATGCCTGCCAAAGGAACTTCCACACGGGTAACATCCGACTGATAACTTGCCTGGCCACTCACAGAAACCTGGGGCAGGAAACTCTTTTTGATATTGGCAATGGTAAGATCAGCCGTTTGCCTGATAAGGCCTTTCTGCCTGATCAACGGATAATTTTTCTTTGCCGCCGAATAAACACTGTCGAGCGTTAATTGTGCATTACCAACAGCCGGCATTATTACAATGCCAAGGACATATACCCATCGCTTTGTCATTTTTAACCAAATAGTTAATTTCTGCATAAAAAAATTTATTTTTTAATTGCGTCGATTATGAATGCAGGTATGATGGATTTGCGTTGCTCCATCATTTCATCGAATTGTGCCTGACTGATCCCTGTCATAAAATGGATCATTGTCTTGCCAATAAATGGAAATACGCACATTCCGAATAAATTCATGATAAGGTGTAAAGGATGTATGGGTTTGATGGTTCCCTTTTTAACTTCCCGCTGGATCTGTTCGGCAAATTTGCTGACTTCTATTTTCTGGCCACCCCACATTTTATTGAGAAAACGCTCAGGCTTTTTATTCATTTCACTTAACAGGAACAGGGGAATAAATGGGTTTTTAGATATCTGAGCTATGTACTCCCGGCAAAATATTTCTATCTTCTCAAACAGTGGTATATCTGATTCAAAAATCGCATTCATGCGCGGGAGGAAGTCAATGGTAGCTTCTTTAAATATTGTCTCAAACAATTTCTCTTTGTTCCTGAAGTAATAGTGCAGCAACGCCTTGTTCATACCAGCTTCATCCGCGATATCCTGCATGCGCGCGCCAGCCATTCCATCACGGATAAAAACTTTCCTTGCAGCCGCAAGGATCTTCTCTTCTGTTGTCTGATCAAGTTTCTTCTTTGCCATAGTTTTAACCAAATGGTTAACAAAGGTAATAACATGAATTGCAGACTACCAAATTTTTTTAACCAAATGGTTAAAATAAATTTTGAACGGTTCAGTGCCGGGTAAATGGATGTAAGCCGGACTCAGATGAAAATCAATTTATTCGGCCCAGCTCATCACATAATTTTCATTCTCAATTTCGATTGCCTGTTTTGTTAGCCAGAGGGGGTGAAAAGTGTCAACCATCACCGCAAGTTCCTTTGTTTCCTTTGCGCCTATGCTTTTTTCAACTGCTCCCGGATGTGGCCCGTGCGGAATTCCTGCCGGATGCAGTGTGATCATGCCACGGGTGACATTTTTGCGGCTCATAAAATCGCCATCAACATAATACAGTACCTCGTCGCTGTCTATATTGCTGTGATTATAAGGCGCGGGGATGGCGTCGGGGTGATAATCGAACAAACGGGGACAGAATGAGCAGACTACAAAATTATTTGCTTCGAAGGTCTGGTGAACGGGTGGTGGCTGATGCACACGACCTGTTATGGGTTCAAAATCATGAATTGAAAACGCAAATGGATAACAGCATCCGTCCCAACCTATGACATCAAAAGGATGATTGGCATAATGTATCCCGTAAAGCATTCCTTTCTTTTTGGTGCGGATCAGGAAATCGCCTTTCTCTTCATAAGTGGCAAGTTCCTGCGGAGCCCTGACATCCCGCTCACAAAAGGGTGAGTGCTCCAGCAATTGCCCGTATTTACTCAGGTATCTTTTTGGAAATCGTATGGGACTGAATGATTCAACAATAAACAACCGGTTTGAAGCATCGGCGAAATCAATCTGGTAAATTGTACCCCTTGGTATCACCAGGTAATCACCATATCCGAAATGAATATTACCATACATGGTTTTCAATAATCCGCTGCCCTCGTGTACAAAGATCACCTCGTCCGCATCCGCGTTCTTGAAAAAATAATCACGCGTGCTTTGCTGAGGGGCCGCTAATGAAATATGGCAATCATTATTCACAAGCACGGGCTTCCGGCTGCTCAGGTAATCTTTCTGAGGCTGGATCCTGAAACCTTCAAAACTGCGGTGCTTCAGCATTTTCTCCTCCGCCACTACTGGCTGAACATTCACTGCTTCATCTGTTTTGATGATTTGCGTAGGCGGATGAATATGATACAGTAATGAATAGTCGTTTGAAAATCCCTCTGTCGAAAACAGCTGCTCAGAATAGAGTCCTCCATCGGGTTTTCTGAATTGTGTATGTCGCTTATGAGGAATTTTTCCAAGTTTATGGTAGTATGGCATGATTAAATAATGTAAAATGAAAAATGTAAAATGCAAAAGTTAAAATAGGGGTGGGTGACCAATGCTGGTGTGCTCTAAGATGGTCGTGTGTGACACTTAGTGGCCTAATTCGAGGGCGACCATCAGGAAATAGTATTTCCAATTGCGCTTGTCGATCCAGTATGTGAAGTTTCTGCAGAATGGCATATCGGGTAATATGCCTCTAAATTACGACTTTAAATTCCTAGTTATGCCTAACTCAAGTCCCCTGATTTCAGCCAGGCCCCTGAGACGGCCAATGGCAGAATATCCCGGATAAGTAACCTTCTTGAGGTCGTCCAGCATCTGGTGTCCATGATCAGGCCGCATTGGGATCGAAACGTTCCTTTTCTGCATCACCAATACGATCTCTTTCACCACTGCGTACATGTCCACATCGCCGTCGAGATGATCGGCTTCGAAAAAATTGCCTTCGGCATCACGCTTAGTGCTTCGCAGATGTATAAAATGAATAAAATCACCCAGCCGCCTCACCATGCCAGGAAGGTCATTATCTGCCCGTACACCATACGAACCAGTACAAAAACACAGGCCATTTGCCGGGGAAGGAGCGGCCTGTAACAATTCTAAAACATCCTGCTCAGTACTTACGATCCGTGGAAGACCGAGTAATGGATAGGGAGGATCATCGGGATGGATGGCCATCTTTAATCCAAGCTCTTCAGCTACCGGTACTACCTGTTGCAAAAAATAAAATAAGTGTTCCTTTAATTTCCGCGCATCAATATGTGAATAGTTTGCAAGTGCCGCGAGTATCTGCTCTTCGGTAAACCGCTCTTCACTGCCTGGCAATCCTAATAACGCGTTGCGGTAAAGCGTTTCCTTCTCCTCTTCATTCATCTTGGCCAGCCTGTCTTTTGCTTTGTTTATTTCCTCTTTTGTGTAGTCCTGTTCCGCTCCGGGACGTTTCAATAAAAAAAGATCAAAAGCGATGAATGCGGATTTTTCAAAATACAACGCCCTGCTTTTATCGGGCAATTCATAACTGATATTTGTACGCATCCAATCAAGGATTGGCATAAAATTATAAGTAACAACTTCCAGGCCGCAAGCTGCAACGTTGCGCAGGCTTTCCTTATAGTTTTCGATGAATTGCAGATAATTTCCGGATTGCTTTTTGATATCCTCGTGAACCGGAAGGCTTTCGATCACTTTCCATTCCATACCTGCATCCTCTACCAACTTTTTTCTTTTAGTGATCTCATCAACCGTCCATACCTCTCCTACTGCCACCTGGTGCAGAGCCGTTACTACGCCGGTGCATCCTGCCTGTCGTATATCCCACAGACTAACCGGATCATTAGGCCCGAACCAGCGCATAGTTTGTTTCATCATAATGAAAAAGCTTTTGACACTTCCTGAATTTAACCTCTGAAATAGATCAGTGCAGATAATACAATTGCAAACAGCACAACAGATATGATGACATCCACCGCTGAATAACTTTCACGGTTAGCCTTTTTTTGTTCAGGCGTAAGTGTCCCCACCGCAAGTCCCCTGATCTGCTCTTCCGAAGGTTTGCGCGTTGCCAGGCTTACAACCGTACATACCAGTGCACATATCAGGAAGTTGAAGATGGCGAAATGTGAAAAGTTTACGGTTGCATACCATTTCAGGAATCCATCAAGGTTGTCTTTCATCAATTCCAGTACTATCCGTAGGGTTCCTGAGATCAATCCATAAAACAGGGTCGCAATGGCTCCCTGCGCGTTAATGCGCTTCCATAAAATTCCAAGTACGAATACGGCGGTGATAGGTGGTGCGATATATGCCTGCACATTCTGCAGATACTGATATAATACACCGCCACCAATCTTATCCATGATGGGTATCCAGAGCATGCCGAGTATTACAATGATGCCGGTAGCGATTTTTCCGATGCGCACCAGTTTTTCTTCCGGCGACTGCGGATACAATTTCTTGAATATATCGACCGTAAATAATGTCGAAGCTGAATTGAAGACCGAAGCCAGGGAACTCATAAGTGCTGCCATTAACCCGCCCGCAACAAGTCCTTTTAAACCCGAAGGCAACAGGTATTGCACCATGGTTGGAAACACCTGGTCGCTTTTTTCATAGGTGATCATTCCCTTTTGCTTAAGTGCATACGCTATGATCCCCGGTATCAGGAATATGAATATGGGAGTAAGTTTTAAATACGCCCCGAAGATCGCGCCCCTCCTGCCGATCTTAATATTATGCGCAGCAAGTGTTCGCTGAACAATATACTGATCGGTGCACCAGTACCAGATACCTACTACCGTGCCTCCGAAAAGCAAACCTGTCCATGGAAAATCAGGATCGGATGCTGGACGCCACATATTAAAATGGCTGCTCCCCGCGGTAGCCCGCAGCTCACTCCAACCACCAACCGCATTTAATCCCATCACGGTAATAACTGTTGACCCAAGAAGCAATACAACAGTCTGGAATGCTTCGGTATAAACCACAGCGCGCATTCCCCCGAGAACTGTATAGACACCCGTTACCACAACCGTTATGATCGCCCCGCTTAAAAATGATATATTCATTAACTGCGACACCACAATTCCGCCGGCGTAAATGGTAACGGAAACTTTTGTGAGTACGTAACCCGCAATAGAGAAGATCGAAAGAAACCATCTCGAACGCGTGTCAAATCTTTTTTCAAGGAATTCCGGCATGGTGAACACACCGCTTCGCATATAAAACGGAAGAAAAAACCAACCCAGCAACAGCACAATCCACGCGTGCAGTTCATAATGCGCGAGTGGCATGCCCGACTCGGCTCCGGTGCCGGCCAGTCCCACCACATGCTCACTCCCGATATTCGAAGCGAAAATTGAAGCGCCGATCACGAACCACCCTACATTTCTACCAGCCAGGAAATAGTCTTCAGAAGTTTTATTCTTCTGTAGGATCACCCACCATGCGATACCCAGCAGTATAGCAAAGTACGCCCCGAGTACTACCCAGTCAAGCGTTGAAAGTGTTGTCTCCATGAATTAGCTTTGGATTTAGGAAACAAGTTAAATAAACCTATTGATTAGATTTTCAAGATATTCCTGTTTCCCGCTTTTTGTTTGTGGCTCGCCCTTTTCAATTGCATAGTTTCTCAGGTCCTCGAGGGTCAGTTTGCCAGCCTCAAATTCTTTACCCTTCCCGCTATCAAATGATGCATAACGTTCCTGGCGCACTTTTTTGTAATCAGACCGCTGAAGTATATTATCCGCAATGATAAGCGACCTGGCAAAGGCATCCATGCCTCCTATATGAGCATGAAAAAGATCTTCGGCATCGGTAGAGTTGCGCCGGATCTTTGCATCGAAATTGATCCCGCCACCCTTAAATCCACCTGCTTCAAGTATCACCAGCATAGATTCCGTGAGTTCGTATAAATTGTTCGGGAACTGATCCGTATCCCATCCATTCTGATAATCACCACGGTTAGCGTCCATGCTCCCCAGTAATCCCGCATCGGCTGCAACCTGCAGTTCATGCTGGAAAGTATGCCCTGCAAGCGTCGCATGGTTTACTTCAAGGTTCAGCTTGAAATCGGCCATGAGATCAAACTGCCTCAGGAAGGCAATCACGGTAGCCGCGTCGTAATCATATTGATGCTTGCTTGGTTCGCAAGGCTTCGGTTCAATAAAAAACGTTCCCTTAAAACCATTCTTCCTTGCATAATCCTTAGCTGTATGCAGAAACCGCGCTAAGTGTTCCTGCTCACGTTTCATGTTGGTATTGAGAAGACTCATATAACCTTCCCTGCCTCCCCAGAAGACATAATTTTCACCTCCAAGCGCTATTGTCGCATCCAGTGCGGCTTTGACCTGCGCTCCCGCGTGCGCCAATACAAGAAAATCAGGATTTGTTGAAGCACCATTCATATACCTGCGGTGACTGAAAAGATTTGCTGTGCCCCATAATAATTTTACACCACTGGCTTTCTGTTTCTCCGATGCATAGTCCACAATCGCCTGGAGCCTTTTTTCATTATCCTTTACATCATCGGTATAATCCACTACATCTACATCATGAAAACAATAGTACGGAAGACTCATCTTTGTGATGAACTCAAAAGCCGCATCCATTTTATCTTTTGCCCTTTCCACCGCATCGGTCTTTTTATTCCAGGGAAATAAATGCGTTGGCTCTCCGAAAGGGTCGGCACCATTTCCGCAGAAGCTGTGCCAGTAGGCGCAGGCGAAACGGAACTGTTCTTTCATTGATTTGCCCGCTACAACTTTATTTTCGTCATACCATCTGAATGCCATCGGGTTGTCGGTTCCGGGTCCTTCATATTTTATTTGAGCGATGTTGGGGAAGAACTCTTTCTGACCTGATATAACTTGCATTGTGCTATAATTTGTTGTTCAATTTGATTATTTCAATTGCGACTGTGACTCTGGTATCTCAAGCAGTCTATCTTCTAACAACTGTTTCCATTGCCCGTATAGATCGTCGTAATAACTTTCGTTGGTTGGTTCAGCAACAGAATCAGGAAGTCTTTGCTCAAAAGCCTCCGATGGCTTGCTGTAAATACCCGCTCCCAATCCGGCGCCAATCGCTGCTCCCCTGCTTCCATCGCCTTCATAGAATTCAACTTCAAGTCCTGATGCATTTACAAACGACATGGTAAACACATCGCTCAGAAAAAGATTTGCCTTACCTGCGCGTACAACCGAAGGTGATACGCCGTTCTCGCGCAGGATGTCGAGTCCGTAACGGAATGCAAAGGCAATTCCTTCCTGAACTGCGCGGAACATATGGGCGGCTCCATGTTTGTTTAGATCAAGTCCGTTAAAATGAGCGCCAACAATTCGATTGTTCAGCATTCTTTCGGCACCATTTCCAAAAGGAAGCGCAAAAACTCCCTCGCTTCCCACTGCAATGCCCGCAGCGGCTTCATTCATATTTGAATAGGAAAGGTTGGAGCCGCAAATCTGCCTGATCCAGCGATTGAAAATTCCCGCTCCGTTAATACACAATAAAATACCGGTTCTTGTTCTCTGGGGAGTGTAGTTCACATGCGCGAAGGTGTTAACTCTGGATTGCGTATCATACATCAGCTGATCACTTACAGCATAGATCACACCCGACGTGCCGGCTGTGGCTGCAACCTGTCCGGGTTCAAGCACATTCAATGAAAGCGCGTTGTTTGGCTGATCGCCTGATTTATATGAAACAGGAATTCCTTTTTTTAATCTTAACCTCGAGGCAACACTATCACTCAGTTGACCATGTGATGAAAATAAAGGACGCAAGGCTGGAAATAATGTCCTGTCAAATCCAAAATAATTTGTGATAGCGTTTGAAAGCTGGTTCTCGCTGAAATCCCAGAAAATTCCTTCAGACAGGGCTGAAATAGTGGTGGTGATCTCTCCTGTCATTTTCATGGCAATGAAATCTCCAGGCAGCATCACCTTATAGATCTTTTTATAAACTTCCGGCTCATTCATCTTTACCCAGGCGAGCTTGCATGCAGTGAAATTTCCGGGTGAATTCAGCAGATGTGTAAGGCATTGCTCTTCGCCAATTTCTTCAAATGCTTTATTGCCGATCTCTACTGCCCGACTGTCACACCAGATGATGGAATTCCTTAATACCTGCTGATCCTTATCTACTATCACCAGTCCATGCATCTGGTAAGCAATTCCAATTGCAGCAATGTCCATGGGATCATATGAAGAAGATGAATGGCACTTTAGAATTGCCTGCATAACGTCCTCCCACCAGCCTTCAGGGCTTTGTTCCGCCCAGCCTTTTTGCACTGACAGGATCTCAGCTTCTGTTTCCGGAAAATGAGCAGATGCCAGGGTAACTTGTGTTGCTGCATCAACAACAGAAACCTTTACAGCAGAAGTCCCAAGATCGACACCTAATAATAACATTGATCAAAAATAGTTTTATTGCTCCAAAAAAGCGGTTATACAAAAAGCCGGTAAAAGATTATATCTGCTTTGCTTCTATGCATAAAAAACAGGCATTTTCTAAAACTATTCAGTTTTTATTTGAACACTACCACCTTTCAGGTCGGGCGACGTTGCTTTTAAATTTATGACTCCCCATTTACCTTTTTGAGATCTGACAATAACCAGCAACATCCCCGAAAAAGCTTTTCTTTCCACGGAAGCAAATGATACCAGGCTGGACGGATCACCATTATCCGTTGCCACAATTTCACCCGGACCTTCAATGCTGAAGTTTACTTTGTTGGTTGCTTCCGGAACCGTCAATCCATTATTATCAGCAATCTTAATTGTGATAAATGAAAGGTCAGTTCCATCCGCTTTTATAACCGTCCGGTCTGCATCTGTCAAAAGTTGCGAGGCCCTGCCGGTGGTCACGATGGTCTGTTCCGCCCATTGGTTACCATTTTTATATGCTGTCGCCTTCAACTCGCCGGGCTCGTATTTTACATCATCCCATCGAAGCCTGTATTCAAAGGGCTTTTTTTTCTTTCTGCCCAGCGAACGGCCGTTCAAAAAAAGTTCCGCTTCATCACCGGATGTGAACAGGTGTACAGGTGTGATTTGTCCCACCCGCGCAGGCCAGTTCCAATGCGGAAGTATATGAACCATTGGTAATCCGGGTCTCCACCTCGACTGGTATAAATAAAAACGGTCCTTCTTGAATCCCGCGAGGTCAATGATGCCGCAATATGAACTCCGGGCTGAATAGTACGGCGTAGGTTCTCCCAGATAATCCCATCCTGACCATACAAATTCACCCGCCACATAAGGATGCTGGTCCTGGGAAGCAAAAACTTTATCTGCCGATGAACCGAACGCGGCTGTATAGAGTTCATATGCGCTCACATGATTATTTTCAGGGTCTCCTCCGGTGCTGTCACTCACCGGCGCGCTTACCCCATTAAACACCGGGAATACATAAGTTCCTCTTGTGCTGAGAGCGGATGCGGTTTCGCTGCTTACAATTAATTTACCCGGAAACTTATTCTGAAACTCGGAGTACAGGGGCGGAGTTTTTATTCCCCTGAGATGCGCATAAGCCGGCGCGTCTCTGATACCTTCTCCCTGATAATTTAAACTGATTATATCCATTTCAGCTGCGAAAGGCATATCTGGTTTCGCATAATTCATAGATGCTGTCGAGGGCCTGGTGCTATCCTCGTCCCAAACAATATCGCGCAGTTTCTTAGCCAGCGCCGCACCGTCCTTATCTGTATATTGCTCTCCTACTTCATTACCATAACTCCATGCAATAACCGACGGATGATTTCTGTCTCTTCTAATGAACGATCTCAGATCGGCCTCATGCCAGACTTTAAAAATCAAATGGAAGTCCAGCGGTGTTTTTCCTCTTTCCCAACAATCAAACACTTCGTCAATTACCAGAAAACCCAAACGGTCAGTCAGATCCAGTAATTCCGGGGCAGGCGGATTATGCGCCATACGAATTGAATTGCAACCCATCTCCTTCAGCACTTCCAGTTGCCTTTCTGCCGCTCTCAGGTTAAATGCGGCACCCAACGCACCCAGGTCGTGATGCTGGTTTACTCCCTGGAAGCGTACTGGTATGCCATTCACCAACAAACCCTTTACAGCGTCAAATGTTAACGACCGTATCCCGAAACGTGTTTCATATTCGTCAACAACCTTACCATTAGCATACAAACGGGTAACTGCTACATAAAGATTTGGCCGTTGCTCAGGCGGAGGTCCCCATAATAACGGGTCCCTGATCTCAACTGAATTAGTTGATTTTATTTTTTGTCGTGCTTTTACATTTACACCTGACTGTGAAAAAGTGGCAACCTTTTTTGATTTTATAAGTTCGTTATTCAAAGCATAAACTTCTGTAACCACATTTATCTTTTGATCGGATTTTGATTTATTCTCTATTGTAGTTCCGATTTCAATCGTGGCAGACGACTTTGAAACATTTTTTGAGGTAATAAAGGTTCCCCAATTTGTAACGTGAACGGGATTTACTACTGTAAGCCAAACATTGCGGTAAATGCCACCACCGGGATACCACCTGGCTGAATGATTGGGATTATCCAGCCGTATCGCTAATTGGTTATCGTTGCCTGGTTTAATATAAGGCGTGAGATCAAGCCGGAATGAATTGTATCCATATGGCCAGCCACCAACCAGGTTTCCATTCAGCCATACCATTGCGTAAGACATTGCGCCGTCTATGTCAAGGTAAACACGCTTGCGCATATGGTTTGCGGTGATATTCAATTTCCTCCGGTACCATGCTACACCCGGGCTCGGGAGCCGGCCCATGCCACCTCCAACTTCACCGGGCGTCCCCTCAAAGAACGGACCTTTAATGGCCCAGTCATGAGGAAGATTTACATCTTCCCATGTTTTATCATCAAAACTGTTTTGTACAAAAGAAAAACCGGCGCCAGGGTTTCCTTCCGGACGCCGATAATGAAGGCCTGAATCTTTTATGAATTCATTTGCGGTTGGTAAAATCCATTGCTTTAAACCTTTGGCGGAAGTTGCCGAACCCGTTTCATCGGGTTTGGTATCAGCCACAACATTATCGTTCCGATTGGTAACAACCGGTCGTTCGTCATATATGAGATTATCCGGCTCACTTTTGTAGCGCATGAATTTCCAACCTTCATTGATGCTGATACGCTCTCTATGCTTTGAAACAAGAATGTTTACATTTTTTTTTACAGAACCTTGCTGAGCGTTCAAAGAAGCAGGCAGGAAAAGTAAACTCCCCATGATCAGCTTCAGGATCTTAGCAGACCAGCGCAGTTGCACATTCTCAGAAATGAATCGCATAATCTTTTAATAACTATTGTTGGAAATTTCCTGTTGCCGCTGATATTACTTTTCGAATAAGGATTATTAAAGGAGAGGTGAAAACACCCCTCCTTTTGACTGCTTACTTATTGAAATGAAAAAATGTGATCCACAATGTTTAATAACCCGGATTTTGTTCCAGAACTGCGCCCCGGTTCCTTTCGATCTCAGACTGAGGTATTGGCCAGAGATTAAATTTGGTTTGAGCAGCGCTGGCATAAAATGGATTACACTTTATGATCCTGTCATACCATTTTCCCAACCGCATTAAGGTCAGCAATCTTTTTTCTTCAACACCAAGTTCCCTCATTCTTTCATCAAGAATATAATCAATATTAACGTCGGCGGCCGATATAGCCGAGGCGCCTGACCTGGACCTGACTACATTAATATCAGTAGCAGCTGAAGCTGCATTGCCAGCGCCTAAATAAGCTTCTGCTCTGAGCAGGTAAGTTTCTGCCAGACGAAACATATACTGATCCTGGTAAGTAAACCCCGCTCCGCCTTTTAACGCGTTCGGATGTGGCGCGGGAACAGCAAACAGATTTGAAGGATGATTGCCAGGATCGGTGCACTTTGTCTGATAAGGATAAAGAGCCCTGCTGGGTACATTGGAAGTCAGATTAACACCGCTTGTACCCTTGGTCCCTGCCGGGAGGTTGGCAAAATCGATCTCTGTATTGTAATAAGGACTTGCAGGGTTGTTAGATCTGAATTTCCTTACAAAATTGTGATTGGCATTTCTGATATCATTATTAAAATCACTTTGATAAAGGTTATCAATAAAATATTTTGAAGGAGCATAAAAACCAACTCCTCGTCCGCCCGTATAATCACTCGTAGGCCATAAAAAAGGCGGGATATTATTAATGGTCACGTCGCGGATCAGAGGTGCATGCACTCGTTCCAGTGAATATCCATCGCCGCTTGCAAAACTGGTAGTGGTAATAGCAGCGCCTCCGGCGATATCAGTTTCGAGCTGTATCACCCAAATTGATTCTGTATTGTTTGAACCATTTTTCCTGTTCTGATTTCCACGCCTGAACAAATCCCAGTATACATCTCCGGGTGTTACAGTTCGTCTGGTTCCAAAGCGGTTGGTCATAAGCGCCATACCCGGACTGCTTATGACGGCTGTTGCGGCAGTAACGGCATTTTGAAATTGTCCGTCGGCAATATAAACTTCTGCAAGCAGGTGGTTTGCGGCCTGGCTTGAGATCTCACCATCTTTTATTGAAGCAGAAGTAAGGGCAGGTAAATTGGCAGCTGCAAAAGTCAGGTCCTGAATAACCTGCGCATAAACCTCTTTCCTGGTAGCGCGTACATAATCTACTTTAGGGTCTGTAACTTCTTCGGTAACCAGCGGCACACCACCCCAAACATAAGCGAGGGCCCTGTAAGCAAAACCTCTGAAGAAACGCCCCCTTGCTTCAAATAGCACTTTATCTGCAGGTGAAAGCTGTGATTTTGGTATGCGACTCAAAATGGTATTTGTTTCAGCTACTATTTTATAAAGAGCTGTCCAGTGTCTGCTGATAATACTGGAGGTAGGACTTATTTCTCCAGCCAGGTTTGCGGGAAAAGCGGCAGGAACGTAAAAGGCAATATCGGTCCTGTACTGGTATTCCATAGGATCATTATCATTCACTGTATAAAATTCCGCACGAACCAACCTGTACAGGTTATTAACCGACGCCTGAAAATCTCCGGCTGTCTGAAATGCATTGGTTGCACTCAGAAAATCCAGCGGCGATTCGTCAAGGAATTTTTTCTTGCAGGAAAATGATCCTGAAAGAAGTACCAGCAGAATGAAAAACGATAATATCTTTTTCATATAATATTTTTATCAGTATTAATTAATAAGTGATATGAACACCGAAAGTAAAGGCTCTGAGTACCGGCCTTCCATCTATTAAAAGTCCCTGACCTGTTTCAGGATCCCATCCTTCCCAATCGGTCCATGTTGCAAGGTTCTTACCACTTACATAGATATTAATTGCCTGAGCACGTATCTTACCAAGTATTTTGGCCGGAACATTATACGCCAGTGATACATCCTGCAGTCTTATGAAACTCCTGCTTTCATAGAGGTTGGGTTCTACTTTAGCATGACTGCCTGATATGATCCGCGGGTATTTTCCGTTGGGATTTCTGGGCGACCAGAAATCTACTTTGTTCAATTCATTATTGCGTACAGCATTATCATCACGGTAATAAATACGCATGCTGTTGCCAAGAAATCCGTCTTTACCCCCCTGAATGGAGTTTATGAAAAAGCTTAAAGAGAAGTTTTTGTAGGTTAGGGAATTGTATAAACTAAATCTGTAAGCCGGTTCCTGTCTTCCGATAAACATCCTGTCGGCAGCGGTAATGTCGCTGTTCTTGTCAAGATCCACTACCCTGTAACCACCTACCTGGAAGCCTGGCAATCTGGTATCATTTAACTGATAGATGCCATCAGCCTTGTAATCAAAAATTGTTTGAATTGATTTATTAATAAACAAACCACTTGCTACAAGGTCATCTTCAATTCCGTCTCCATTCACATCCGCGCCTGTAAGTGATTTGATCTTGTTTGTATTGGTCCAGAAATTAAAGCTTGCCGACCAGGTAAAGTTTTTGTTGTTTAATATCCTGTAAGTAACCCCTGCCTCAAAACCTGTATTGTTGATCTTTCCAAGGTTGGTCATGATGGTATCAAATCCAGTCACCGCGGGAATTCTTACCGGAAACAATAGATCGGTCGTGTTGTTATTGTAATAATCCAGTGAGCCGGTCAAACGGTCATTGAACAAACCAAAATCGATACCCGCGTTTATGCCTTTTGTTTTTTCCCATCTCAGGTTAGGATTTTCAAGGGTTGCCACCTGTTGTCCGAAGGCAGTTCCTGCGCCATCACCAAAAACATAAGATGCATTGGTTGCAACACGGGCAAGGGATTGATAGCGCTGGGTTTGATTACCGCTTACTCCATATCCGACCCTGAATTTGAGGAAGTTTATTTTTGATGCATCAGCCATGAACTTCTCATTGGAAATGATCCAGCCCACGGCAACTGTTGGGAAAACCGCGTACTTATAGTTTTTTGCAAAACCAGAGAAACCATCGCGGCGAACTGTAACGGTTAACAGATATTTTTCATCATACTTGTAATTCAATCTTCCCATCTGGTAATTCAGGGTTTCATTCCATGCGTTGGTGAATAAATTCTTAGTGCTGGCGCCTGAAAGATCATTATAGCTGAGATTAAGCCTGGTAAAACCAACACCCTCCGCAAAGGTTCTGCTATACTTCCTCTCTATCGCTCCATATACGCCTGTAATTGTAAAATCATGCGCGCCGAACTCTTTTACATAGGAAACAATATTGTCGAACGTGTAATCGTAATACTCCTGGTTCTCCTTGTAGGCACGGCCGGTAAGACCGCCATCGAACTTGCTGGCGAAATAATGCTGGTCGGTTCTGAAATTATTGCCAAAGTTCATACGGTAATTCAGCCCCTTCACAAAAGGAATATCCAGGTCTGAATAAATAGAAGCGAAATAATACTGATGCCGTTCGTAATCATCAACATGATATGTATTGAATGGATTAGGAACTACTGTGTTGGTAGGAAAAGGAATAACATTTCCTGCCGTGTCGTATGGCACCAGCAGCGGGGATGCAATCGTCAGATTACCCAATGAGGGTTCTGCTCCATCCTGTTTTACAAAAGAGCCAAATGATAGCATACCTACCTTCCAGAAGTCAAGCGGTTTTGCTTCTATGTTGATGCGAAGCGATTTTCTATTGAAATTGTCATTGATTATATAACCTTTCTGATTTACCAATCCGCCCGAAAGAAGGTAAGTGACCTTATCGCCGCCACCTGAAAAATTAAGGTTGTATTCCGCTATCGAACCCGTTTTCGTTCCGGCATCCCACCAGTCGTAATCATTTGGCAAAACGCTCGTCCTGGTTGAATTGGACATTGTGGGATCCACCACTGCGGCAACATTAAAGTTTGGATTCGGTTGGGTGTAATCGGGACCCAGAAACGCGGTTGTGTAAAAAGCGTCTTTGAATTGTTCGAGGTATTGCTCACGGTTCAGTGGCCTCAGATCAACGGTAGGTTTCTGGGTAGTATAGGCACTTGAAAAACCAATTCTTGGTTTTTGATTGTACTTTCCTTTCCTCGAAGAAATGAGCAGCACTCCGTTCGCAGCCTGTGCTCCATACACTGCGGTGGAGCTTGCATCCTTTAATACGTCTATCGATGCAATGTCATCCGGATTGATAGCAGATAATGAACCTGTGTACTGAATACCATCCAGAATGATCAATGTATTCTGGCTGCCACCCAGTGTAACCCTTCCACGGATTGAAATCGGTGGAGTTCCGCCTGCAAATGTCGACAAGCCAACATTCAGCCCGGGTACAGTCCCTTGAAGGAACTGGCCAATATTGGTATTCGGCGCATTTCCCATTGCTTCGAGATTAACCCTGGATACAGATCCGGTAACATCTATTTTCTTTTGTGTTCCATAACCAATCACAACCACTTCTCCCAGATCATTGGATGTAGATTGCAGCTGAATACTTATTTGTGTTTCATCGCCTACCACAACTTCGCGCTCAATAAATCCGATATAACTGATGACGAGGGTAGTCCCTCTTGAAGCCGATAAGGTGAAATTCCCTTCATTGTCGGTAGTTGTGCCCCCGGTTGCGCCCTTGACCTGAACCGATGCGCCTGAGACAGGATCACCCGTATTACTGGTCACCTTACCTGAAATAGTTTTCGTTTGCGCGTTCAGGTTGCCCGGTAAAAAAAGCATCAATGCCAGAGTGGTCAGGGCTACTACATTCAGCCACATCTTTCTTATTAGGAGTTTTTGTTTTTGGTTGGCAGTTTTTTTCATATTTATCAATTTGGCAGGTAATCGAAGCTGGTTGAATAACTTTTTACGGAGTGGGGAGTGGGAATCGGCTATGCATCGCTAACGCGGATGAAGGATATGAGAACCGGTAATAATTGGAGGGGGTGCGCTGCTGTGACAACAAGCAGGGCAGTCGATGGATATGACCTGTAATTTCTCATATAGCAGCAGTTACAAGCATACATTTTTGCTTAACCGTTAATCGTTCCAAAAGGCGCTTGGCAAAACGAATATAGGGTTTTTATTAAAAATTGCAACCGATTGCAATTTTTTTTTCAGAAAACCTTATTTTCCTTTGTATCCGTACTTTAGACAAATGGCAGAAGGAAAAGAAATAACGATCTACGACATTGCGCGGCATCTTAAGATATCGGCCACAACTGTCAGCCGGGGATTAAAAGATCATCCTGCCATCAATAAAAACACGCGTAAAAAGATCGCTGAAGCCGCAAGGGAGCTGGGTTATCGTTCAAACACGTTTGCCAGTAGCCTCCGTAGCAAGAAGACGCATACCATTGGTGTTATTGTTCCCAGGCTGAACAGTTATTTTGTCGCGAGTGTATTGTCAGGCATGGAAGACGTTGCAAGCCGTGAAGAATACAATCTCATCATCAGCCAGTCACTGGAGAGCTCCGAAAAGGAAGTCGCCAACGCCCGCACTATGTTCAATAAGCGCGTTGATGGCCTGCTTATTTCACTTGCCTACGATACCGAGGACATTCGTCACCTTGAGCCTTTTTTCAACAAAGGAATACCGGTGGTCTTTTTCGACCGCGTACACCCGGGCATCGATAGCACCAGCATCGTTATCGATAATTACCAGGCTGCGTATAATGTAACCAAACACTTGCTGGATCAGGGTTGCAGGCGCATCATGCACCTTGGCGGTAACATGCTCAGAAATGTTTATGCCGACCGCCTGCGGGGTTATAAAACAGCATTGAAGGACTATAAAATACAATTCGAAGAAAAACTTCTTTACATCAGCAAACTTTCAGAACAGGCAGGCACGGAAGCTGCTGAGCATATATTAAAAATGAAGCCCAAAGACCGTCCCGATGCGGTATTCGCTTCAAACGACACAGCAGCCGTTCACTGCATGATACGCCTCAAGGAAACAGGTATCCGTATCCCTGATGATATTGCATTCGCGGGATTCAATAATGATCCTATCAGCAAAGTGGTTGAACCAAACCTCACCACCGTAAACTACTCAGGTTATAGCGTAGGCGAGGCCGCGGTAACTAATCTGATCAACCATCTTAAAGGTGTTTCAGATATAAAAACCACCCATGCTATCGTGTTACGATCAGATCTCATCATCCGCGAATCATCATTAAAAAACAAAACTTTGTAATTCCATTTTTTTTACGACTTTTATGCAACCGATTGCAGCATGAAGCCTAAAAAAGACGTTACGATCTACGATATAGCCCGGAAGCTGGCATTGTCTTCCGCCACAGTAAGTCGCGGCTTGCAGGACCATCCCGCTATCAATAAAAACACCCGCAAGAAGATAAAGGAAGCCGCGAAAGAACTTGGATACCGGCATAATAACTTTGCCAGCAATCTCCGCAAGCAAAAAACAAATACGATAGGTGTCATAGTACATGAGTTGAACAGCAACTTTATTACTTCGGTCCTTGCAGGAATAGAAAAGGTAACAACAGAAGCCAGGTACGACCTGATCATCGCTCACTCCTCTGAAAGCTTTGAAAAAGAAACCGCCAACGCGCTGAATTTATTTCATAAACGCGTGGACGGATTGATCGCCTCACTTGCATTTGACACCAAAGGCCTGGATCATTACAAAGCATTCGAGGAAAGAGGAATCCCCGTTATCTTTTTCGACCGCGTGGAAGAGCAGAGTGAAAGCACCAAGGTCATTATAGATAATTATAAGTGTGGTTACCAGGCAACGCAACACCTCATTGAACAGGGTTGCAAACGCATTGTGCTGGTTACCGCCAATTTAAAACGTAACGTGTACGCCCAGCGGCACAAAGGATACACCGACGCACTTTTTGACAATGGTATTTCATTTAATAAAGATTATGTACTGATCAAGGACCTTAGTGAACAATGCGGCGTGGAAGCAGCCCTTGAAATTTTACAGATGAACCCCCTGCCCGATGGCGCCTTCATCACCAATGACTTTTCTGCAGCGGTTTGCATGCAGACGTTAAAGGAAAACGGCATCCTCATTCCCGAAGACATTGCAATTGTAGGATTCAACAACGACGCGATCAGCAAGATCGTTGAGCCAAAATTGACAACTATCCACTATCCCGGCATGGACATGGGTGAAATAGCCGCCCGAAATCTCATAAACCACCTGAAAGGAATTTCCAGTATCAAAAATACCAATACCATCGTTGTGCGTTCCGATCTTATCATCCGGAAGTCGTCACTAAAAAAAGACAAACTTCCCTGAACACAATTTACATGATGAAACAATTCATGTTCCTTTTGCTGCTGATGCTCACTGCCAGGTGGTCTGTTGCTGAAAATGGCTACGACCTCTGGTTGCGATATAAACCAGTCGCAAATAAAAACATGTTAACATCATACAAACTGGCAATAACGGAGATACTGCTCGAAAATAAATCGCAAACTTCAGCCATCATCCAGGATGAATTGAAAAGAGGCCTGGAAAGTATGCTCGGAACAAAGATTACCTTCACTTCCACCGTAAAAAAAGAAGGAACGATCATAATTGCCGGCGCTTCCTCTCCCCTAATCGGCAAAACAAACATTGGTAAAGACCTTCTGAAAATTGGCAGTGAGGGATATATAATTTCAACCCAGCCGATCAATGGGAAAAAATGTATCATAATAAGTGGCAATACGGATGTTGCGCTCTTATATGGAAGCTTTCATTTTCTTCGACTGCTGCAAACACAGGAAACAATCAATAACCTTCA
>DASWTK010000350.1:0-21845 GCA_036402175.1 Chitinophagaceae bacterium
CTTACAAGCCCCGGTAAAGGATTGTATGCCACCACCACTGATTATTTACAATTTGCAATTTCATTATGATGCAAATATGGAATAGCATTTCCAATCAGCCAAATAATTTTTACCGGCACAGGAGCCGGGAGCGCAAATCCATGAAACGGATTACCTTTAACAATCTCAATATTAAATCACCCGGCAAATAGTTAATATGTTAATACAACAGAAAGAAGAGAACGGAAAAGGAAAGTTTTATGTGGAATATGAAGGCCGGGAACTTGCGGAAATGACCTATAGTATGCCTTCACCGGGTAAGATGATCATCGAACATACCGAAGTTAGTGATGAATTAAAAGGAAAAAACGTAGGACTGCAGCTTGTAAGGCAGGCAGTGGAATTTGCACGCGGGAATAATATTAAGATCATCCCTTTGTGTCCGTTTGCAAAATCTGTGTTTGATAGGAAGGGGGATATTGGGGATGTGTTGTTCAAATTCGAACAGGATCACTGATTATCACGGATTGTTATTTGATCACAGATTATTTCGGATTATCACTGATTAATTTTTTTGATCACGGATTATCACGGAATGGCACAGATTATTGATCACAGACTAACACAGATTAATTCCGATTATCATTCAGTTGAACAGATTAGCATAGATTAATTCGGATTATCGTTCATTTGAACAGATTAGCACAGATTAATTCGGATTATCATTCATTTGCACAGATTAAAAGGCCCGATAAATTGACCTGCTATGAGGATTAGCGTTTTTTTTGCAATTTTTTTGCTTTACGGTTATTCAACCTCGTTACACGCCCAGCAGCCAAAGTACATCCTCCTTCAACCTTCCCGTGTTTTTGATGGCGAGAACATGCAACAGAATTGGGTTGTTCTTGTAAAAAATAACCTCATCGAAGCAGCAGGCCCTGTCCGTAACATTACAATTCCCGAAGGAACCCAAAGAATCGAATTAAAAGGACTCACCCTTTTGCCAGGATTGATCGAAGGCCATTCACATTTATTCCTCCACCCCTACAACGAAACCAGCTGGGACGACCAGGTTCTGAAAGAATCAAGGGCCGAACGCACCGCCCGTGCAGTCAATCATGCAA
This sequence comes from Chitinophagaceae bacterium, assembly GCA_036402175.1. GTDB lineage: Bacteria > Bacteroidota > Bacteroidia > Chitinophagales > Chitinophagaceae > DASPKM01. The sequence continues at coordinate 1,104 of DASWTK010000350.1, forward strand.
AGTCCACGCTCATGGCCGGCTTTACCACAGTGCGCGACCTGGGAACTGAAGGCGCTATGTACGACGATGCCGGATTGAAAAAATCCATCGAAAAAGGAATTATTCCCGGTCCTCGTATGATCATCGCCACACGGGCAATTGTGGCCAGGGGTTCTTATGGGCCCAGGTCAGAATCTCCGGATGTTGATCTCCCACAGGGCGCTGCGGAAGTTTCAGGACCCGTGGATATGGCCAATGAAGTAAGAACACAGATCGGAAAGGGCGCAGACCTCGTTAAAATTTATGCCGATTATCGTTGGGGACCAGATAAAATAGCGCTGCCGACCTTTACTACCGAAACGCTGCTGATAGCGGTAAACATTGCAAAAAGCGGCGGGCGGCAGGTCGTGGCACATGCGTCAACACCAGAAGGCATGACAAGAGCCACAATGGCCGGAGTATCTACTATTGAACATGGCGATGAAGGCACAGCCGAAGTATTCAGACTGATGAAAGAAAAAGGAGTCGCGTTATGTCCCACCCTCGCGGCTGGTGATGCCGTAGAGCAGTATAATGGTTGGCGCAAAGGAACAGATCCTGAACCTGAGCGCATCATGAAAAAGAAAAAAAGTTTTCAGCTGGCGTTGCAGTCCGGTGTCACCATTTGTTTCGGCGGTGATGTTGGAGTTTTCACACATGGCGACAATGCAAGGGAAATGGAAATGATGGTTGAATACGGCATGAATCCCCTTGATGTGCTGAGATCCGCAACATCAGTAAATGCCGACGTGTTCGGATATCGTTCCTCTATCGGAAGGATCAGGAAAGGATTACTTGCTGATATTATCGCGGTAGAAGGCGACGTGCTTCAGGATATCAAATATATCAGGAAAATAAAATTCGTAATGAAGGACGGTGTAATAATGTAAGGTTACAACACTCCCTTCGTACTTGGAAGATAATTACTCATCGGATCCCGCCTGACTGCCATCCTGATAGCTTTCGCAAACGCCTTAAAGATCGCTTCTATCTTATGGTGTTCATTTTCGCCATGACACTCAATATTTAAATTGCATTTAGCGGCATCTGAAAAAGACTTGAAAAAGTGAAAGAACATTTCGGTTGGCATCTCACCAATTTTCTCACGACTGAAAGAAGCATTCCACACAATCCAGTTTCTACCACCAAAATCAATCAGCACCTTCGCCTCGGCTTCATCCATTGGAAGCGCGAAGCCATAGCGTTCAATTCCGCGCTTGTCTGCAAGAGATTTTGAAAAGGCTTCTCCCAGCGCAATGCCTGTGTCCTCAATAGTGTGGTGTTCATCAATATAAAGGTCACCTTCGGTTTTTATGAACATGTCAATTTTCCCATGTCTTGCTATCTGCTCCAGCATGTGGTCAAAAAAACCGAGACCCGTGCTGATATCAGCCTTGCCTGAACCGTCGAGGTTAAGTTCAACCTGTATCTTTGTTTCATTGGTATTACGTACATGCGCAACCGTGCGTAGCCCCAGTTTCAGAAATTCATAAACGCGGCTCCAGTCTGTAGTTTCCAGTGCAACGATCTCCCTCAAAGCATGAAGCGAATCCTTTATCTCAGCGCCTCCCAGTGCAGCATCATTGTTCAGCCAGATCACTTTGCAACCAAGATTCTTTGCAAGTTGCACATCAGTAATGCGATCACCGACCACAAATGAATTAGCAAGATCATAATCAGGATTATTAATATACTTTGTAACCAATCCGGTGCCTGGTTTTCTCGTGGGCTGGTTTTCATGAGGAAAAGAACGGTCGATCAATACTTCGCTGAAATTTATTCCCTCGTTGGCGAAGCTTGTCATTACATGTTTATGAACAGGCCAGAATTTTTCTTCCGGATAAGTGTTCGTACCCAACCCATCCTGGTTAGTGACCATCACCAGTTCATAATCCAGCTCGTCGGCGATCTTTCCTAAAAATCTGAATACGTACGGATAAAATTCCAGCTTGTCGAATGAGTCGATCTGGTATGTTGGAGGCGCTTCTTTAATAATGGTGCCATCACGGTCTATAAATAAAACACGTTTCATAATCGTAAGTAAAATTAATGGTTTAGAACCGGCAAGCTCTTAAGCATCGTTACCAGTGTAGTGTTCTCCACCGGAGTACCGACTGTAATGCGAAGGCAGCCTTCACAAAGATCAACCTTGCTTCTGTCGCGCACAACGATTTTGTTTTCCAGCAAATATTTATAAATACCACCGGCATCACTTACTTTAACAAGCAGGAAATTTGCATCGGATGGATAAATTTTTTCGACAACCGGAATATCCAGCAGTAATTGTCTGAGGTGCTCTCTTTCTTTTACGATCTCCCGGATCATTTCATTAACCTGGTCAACTTCATCCAGCGCCTGCAGTGCCAGTTCCTGCGAGGCCTGGTTGATATTGTACGGTGGTTTGATCCTGTTCATCACCGTAACGATCTCCTTCGATGCAAAAGCAAGACCAACCCTTAATGCCGCGAGGCCCCAGGCTTTCGAAAGCGTTTGCATCACTACCAGGTTAGGATAATCTTCCAGCTCAAGTGTAAATGAGCGGTGCCTTGAAAAATTCACGTAAGCTTCATCGATCACTACAAGCCCCGGAAAATTATTCAGGACGATCTCTACATCTTCCCTGTTTAGTGAATTGCCTGTGGGGTTATTCGGAGAACACAAAAATATCATCTTCGTATTTTCATCAATTGTCTGTTCCAGCATTGGCATATCCAGCTCAAAATCCGGTGTAAGTTTTACTTTTTTGACAGGAACATCGTTGATATTCGCGCTTACTTCATACATGCCATAGGTCGGAGGGCAAATGACAATATTGTCACGGCCAGGCTCGCAAAACGCGCGAATGAGAATATCTATGCATTCATCGCTTCCATTACCGATAAAGATCCTGTCGGAGGACACACCTTTTATAGAAGACAATTTATCCTTGAGCTTTTTCTGCAACGGATCGGGATAGCGGTTATACCACCGGGTTAGCGGCGAACCAAAACTGTTTTCATTTGCGTCTAAAAAGATACTTGCTTCTCCCTTAAATTCATCCCGCGCCGAAGAATAAGGCACCAGGTTCCTGATATTGGGACGGAGCAAGCTGTTCAAATCAAAATCCATTCGCATCACATTTGAAAAGTAATATAATTTGTAATTAGCCAATTTTGCCAATAAGCCAATGTGCCAGTCTAATTAGCCAATTTTGCCAATAAGCCAATGTGATAATTAAAAACCATCCCTAATTATCTAATCAGCCCAATCAGCCAATTCATCCTCAAATCCACAAATCCTCAAATAATTGGCTTATTTGCTTATTGGCTAAATTGGCTTATTCTTCCAAGTCTTACTTCAATCGCCCGCGCATGCCCCTGCAGTCCTTCAGCTTCTGCCATCAGCATCACAGCCTCTGATATATTCCTCAATCCTTCCTGGCTCAGTTTCTGGTAAGTGATCTTTTTCACAAAACTGTCAACACTGATTCCGCTGTATGCCCTTGCAGATCCATTGGTTGGTAGTGTATGGTTAGTACCGCTGGCGTAGTCGCCGGCAGCCTCCGGTGAATAATTCCCAAGGAATACGGAGCCGGCATTGGTGATCCTTTCGGCAATATTTTCGCATTGCTCACACGCAATCACAAGATGTTCGGGCGCGTATTCATTTGAAAGCTCGATGGCTTCGTTTATGTCTTTTACCAATATGATGCGGCTGTTCTCCATTGAACGGGCTGCAATTTCTTTTCGGCTGAGTTTAGGCAGTTGCCGACTTATTTCGTTTAATGTTCCCTGGTAGATCCGTTCGGATGTTGTGATCAGCACAACCTGGCTATCACCGCCATGTTCGGCCTGCGACAGCAGGTCGGCAGCAACAAATACCGGATCAGCCGATTCATCGGCCAGCACACAAACTTCGCTGGGACCAGCCGGCATATCAATGGCAATGCCTTCCTGCTGAACTAATTTTTTGGCGTGAGTTACATATTGATTTCCCGGACCAAATATTTTATAGACCGCAGGTACACTTTCCGTTCCATAAGCCATCGCGGCAATTGCCTGCACTCCCCCGATTTTATAGACGCGTGTGATCCCCGCGGTTTTGGCGGCAAACAAAATTGCAGGATGCAGTTTCCCTTCTTCATTTGGCGGCGAACACAAAACGATCTCCTGGCACCCCGCAAGTCTTGCAGGTATTCCTAACATCAGAATCGTTGAAAACAATGGTGCCGTTCCACCTGGAATGTACAGTCCAACTTTTTCAATGGGGACCGATTTCCTGGAACATAACACGCCGGGCATGGTAACAATCCACTCGGGTATCTGTACATGAGCACGATGAAAGGTTTCAATATTAGCAGCAGCCAGCTCAATTGCTTTCTTCAATGCGTCGGGCACTGCTTCCATCGCCTCCTGCATTTCGGTTGACGAAACAATTAATTCACCTACTTCCGGGCCATCATATTTTCTGGTGAACTTCTTCACCGCCTTGTCACCGCGTTTTTTCACTTTCCACAGGATCTTGCGTACATCTTTATCCAATGAAGAGATTTCTATCACAGGCCGTTGCGCTATTTCATCCCACTCCTCACGGGAGGGGTATTCGTAGATTTTCATTTATCAATGTATTAAAATTGACTAAATAACCATTTTTTCAATCGGAACTACCAGTATGCCCTGCGCACCGGCAGCTTTCAATTGTTCGATCTTCTCCCAAAACTCGTCTTCGTTCAATACGCTGTGAACCGAGCTCCATCCACTGGTGGCCAAAGGAAGTACTGTTGGGCTCTTCATGCCGGGTAGTAAAGCTATGATCTTATCCAGCGAATCATTTGGCGCGTTCAGCAGAATGTATTTGTTACGTTTCGCCTTTTTAACGGCTTGTATTCTGAATAGTAGTCTGTCGAGCAATGCAAGTTGGGTGGGTGCCAAACCATGGTTCCTGATCAATACTGCCTGGGATTGCAGGATGGTCTCCACTTCTTTCAGCCCGTTCATGAATAGTGTTGAACCGCTGCTGACAAGATCACATACAACGTCCGACAAACCTATTCCGGGTGCAATCTCAACCGAACCGCTGATCTCGTGTATTTCGGCGGTGATTTCGTTTTTTTCAAGGAAGGAGTTTACCAGAAAAGGATAACTGGTTGCAATGCGCTTACCGCTCAGGCTGGCAACACCCTTATATTCCGAACCCCTTGGAATTGCAACAGATAACCTGCATTTCCCAAATCCAAGCTGATCAACCAGCAACACCTGCCTGTTTTTCTCGTACAGGACATTTTCGCCTACAATTCCCAGGTCGGCTACTCCATCTTCTACATACTGGGGAATATCGTCATCCCGCAGGAAGAATACTTCCAGCGGAAAATTGTCCGACTCGGTCTTTAGCCGGTCTTTCACGTTACGAAGATCTATCCCGCATTCATTCAGTAACCTGACAGAATCGTCGTACAGCCTGCCCGACTTCTGAATGGCAATGCGCAGAATATTTTCTCTCCCTCCCGTTCCGTCAGGAGGCCACGTGCTTTTTTTTGCAGTTGAACTTTCCATATTAAAATTAAAAAAGGCTTACCCGCCGGTAAGCCCCTGTTATCTTATAGATACAAAAACACCACCGGCTTACCGTCTGAGGCAAGTATGATGATGGTGAGTATGTACAATTATTGTCATTGAGCAGCAAAAGTAAGCATGCAATGCTTATCAGTCAAAATTTTTATGAAGGGTAACTTTTTGCATGTTGATTGTAGTTATCTTGGATGTCTAAACATTGCTTTATGAGGACTTCACTAATTGCTTTCAGGTTCGTAATTGTTTTTTTCTTCATTACAGGGCTTGTTAATGCGCAGGACGACCTGACGTACAAGACCCCTCCCAAAGACATCCAGGACCTTGTACTCGGTAAACCAACACCAGGGGTCAATATAGACAGCAAAGGAGAATGGATGATCCTTTTGGAAAGAAGTGATTTTCCTACTATCGAAGATCTGGCCCAGCCGGAATTAAGGATCGCCGGACTTCGCATCAATCCAAAGAATTTCGGCCCAAGCAGGTCGGGATATTCAATCAGCCTTCAGCTGAAACACATTGCCAGCAAGAAAAATTATGATATCACCGGGCTTCCCGAAAATCTTAAAGCGGGAAGCATTCAATGGAGCCCCGACGAAAAAAAGTTTGCATTCACCAATACGCTTATCGACCGTATTGACCTGTACGTTGTAGACATTAATGACAGAATTGCCCGGAAGATAAACACCGCTCCGCTAAATACAGTTTTGGGTGGCGCATACGGCTGGGCGGGTAACAACAGGTTAGTCTATGGAACTGTTCCTGCCAGCTACCGCAAATTCCCCGACGCGCCTCCTGCCCCTAAAGGACCTGTGGTACAGGAAAACCTGGGCAAGGCCGCTGCTTCACGCACCTTTCAGGACCTGATCAAAAACGCTTATGATGAAGACCTGTTTGAATACATGGCTACCTCACAACTGGTAGTAAACGACCTGACTACAGAAAGGGCCATTGGAAAGCCTGCCATTTACCGCGGCGTCAGCACATCTCCTGATAAAAATTACCTGATGCTTCAAACTATTGACAAGCCTTTCTCTTATCTGTTTCCGGCTTTTGGTTTCCCGCATTCTGTTTCGCTTACCAATCTGGACGGATCGTTTATGGTAACACTTGTAAAGAATCCATCCAATGAAGGCCAGCCGATCGGGTTTGATGATGTGGTGACTTTTCCCCGTGGATTCAGCTGGCGCGACGATGAACCCGCGACGCTGACCTTTGTTCAGGCTCTTGATAAAGGACTGGGAAGGACGAAAGCTGAATACCGGGATGCGGTTTATGCTATAACCTTACCCTCGAATTTATCGGGTGGAGATGGATCGCAATTGTTTGCGAACAAAAAAGAATTGTTCAAAACTAAAAGACGTTTCAGGAACATCACATGGGGAGATGCCAATACCGCGCTTGTTTATGAAAGCATGACTTTCGATCGTAAGATGCAGATGTATAAATACAATCCTTCCTCAGGTCAAATGGACCTTGTGCATGAACGCAGCACCAACGACGCTTACAGTGATATCGGATCGCCGATGATGACACGCAACCAGTTTGGACGGAATGTTTTGCTGATCCTGAAAAACGGAAATCTCCTGCTTCGTTCTCAAGGCTCATCTCCTGAAGGCGATATGCCCTTCGTTCAGCAGTTTGACCTGAAAACAAAAAAAGGAAACATGATCTGGAGATGCGAAGCTCCTTATTATGAAACAGTGATTGACGCTGTTGATCCGGAAAAAAATATTTTCATCACTTCACGTGAAAGCAATCTTGAAGCACCTAATTTTTATCTGCTTACAGTTAACAGTAAAAAAGGCAAAACTACCGCAACCCGCACTGCGATAACAGATTTCAAAAGTCCATATCCTCAGCTCGAAGGTGTGGCTAAACAAAAGATATCCTATAAGCGTGCAGATGGTATTGACCTTACGGGCGAGTTGTATTTACCTAAAGGTTACAATAAGGAGAAGGATGGCCCGCTTCCTGTCATTATGTGGGCTTATCCGAGAGAATATAAATCAGCTGCTGATGCTGCCCAGGTGCGCGGCTCAAAATATACATTCACCCGGATAAATTATGGATCCCCGGTATTCTGGATAACGCAGGGTTATGCGGTCCTTGACAATGCGGAAATGCCGATCGTTGGCGAAGGCACTAAAGAACCAAATGATAATTTCATTCCGCAGCTTCATCTCAACGCGCACGCGGCGATACAGGCACTTGCAAAAATGGGTGTGGGCGACAGCAACCGGGTTGCAGTTGGAGGACATAGCTATGGCGCGTTCATGACGGCTAACCTTCTGGCACATACGAAATTGTTCAAGGCCGGAATTGCCCGAAGCGGCGCCTATAACAGAACACTAACGCCATTCGGTTTTCAGGCCGAAGAAAGAACATACTGGGAGGCTCCGGAAGTGTATTATAACATGTCGCCATTCACTTTCGCAAACCAGATTAAAACCCCCATCCTGCTGATACACGGAGAAATGGATAACAACAGCGGAACATTTCCGATCCAGAGCGAACGTCTCTACAATGCAATCAAAGGACATGGAGGAACGGTGCGTTATGTTGTACTGCCCTACGAAAGCCACGGCTATGCTGCAAAGGAAAACATACTTCATATGTTGTGGGAACAAAACCAATGGCTTGAAAAGTATGTGAAGAGTCCATCAAAATCAATGAACGGAAATTCAGGTGATCCTAAAAAAGGATTCTGATCCCTGATTTATAAAGTTGTGGGCCAAATGCAGTGTAACCCGGATTACCGGTTTCCACTGTATTTGGCCCACTTTATTTAGCTGGTACGGATTTTTTATATCAATAAGTATAATCTATCCACCATGAAAGCTTATAGCGGCGAAATCGATCTGCGGGAAGAACGTTTAAATACGCTTACCCATATACTTGGAATTCTCTTTGGACTTGTGAGCATTCCCATCCTCATTCTGAATGCCTGTAACAATTGTGGCATTCCGGTAATTGCGGGAATATGCATCTATGGTCTGAGCTTCTTAATGGTATTTACCAGCTCAACGTTATTTCACTGGCAGAAAGAGGGAAAGTCGCGCAATCTGTGGAAGAAACTCGATCACATCAGTATCTATTTCATGATTGCGGGAACATACACCCCGTTTATTCTGATTTATGTAGACAATGGATTTGGAACTATGCTGTTATGCATATTGTGGGTGCTTACTATTGTAGGAACAGTATTCAAAATATTTTATACAGGCAGGTTCGAGATCATCTCCACGATCATATACCTGGTCATGGGTTGGTTAATGCTTACGGGAGCCAATGCATTTTTCGCGAACATGCCGTACCAGGTAATTGCATTGATTGTTGCTGGCGGCATCCTCTACAGCGTTGGAGTGATTTTCTATTTATGGCGTTGTTTCTTTTACCACCACGCGGTCTGGCATCTGTTCGTTCTTGCCGCAGCAATCTGCCATTATTCAGCTATAGTGATTGCTGTATAATGGCAGAAGATGCGTTTTAGAAATTCAGATCAATTCCAAAAGTTTGCTGAATCCATCCGGTAGCAAAACCAGCTACTACCAGCGCAACCAGCACAAGCAACAAAATTACCCACACCATTCCGGCCGAGCTTTGACTTCTTCTGGCAACCGGTCGTTCAGTAGAACGGTTGCGTTCCACGTTCATTTCGTCTTCGCTAAGAAGCCGCACCTTGATGAGCTTGCCGGCATAACGGGATGTAAAAGTATCCACTTCTGTCTGGCTGTTTACAACCTGCTCGGCAACAAACAGGTCCTGTCTGTCCCTCGTATCATACGCCTGGACAACGACAGGGAATTCATTGTCTTTAACTCTCATAATAAATGCGTTAATTGTAAAAGAATGATAAGAAAGGCAATGCAATTATGCTGCCATCAGAATTCCTTCCTTTGTATCTCCTGTACGATGTTGTGAAGCACTGTTTGTGAGAGATTTAACGGTTCAGCCAGATGTAGATTTCCATCAACAGAAGTTACAATAATTTTTCGCGGAAGACCGGGATGCTCTTCGGCCTCTATGATCTCGACATGATATTCCTTCGAGCCGTTATTATGTGTATACACATTTGCATAACAACCCTTACCCTTGAAAGGAAAACGGATCATGAAAGGTTTTACCATATTTGTTTGTCTGCGAAACCGTGAAAAAGCGCAAAGCGGGTAAAAGTAGTTGTTAAACCTGTTAATAATTGGTTATTAGAACGTTGACTTTCATTACTTAACCCAAGGTTAACGATGGTTTTTATTTCATCAGGCTACATTGCTTCAGCAAACTACCCGAATGATCATCAACTTCAATGATAATGAGTCGGCAAGACTAAATGTTTTGCAGGATTCCAGGAAGATCAAACAATTGATCAATTGGCTTCATGCAATTGATCAGGCAAAAAATCTCAATTGGGATGCAGATGTCTGTGTCGACATATTTCTTGACCACAACGAAATCTCGGTTCACGTTAATCAGGAACAATTCCGTAATTCAGTAAAAGAATTATACTGCCAGATACCAGGAGCAGATCCGCTGGATTAATTTTTATCCCTGAAATTTGTGTAAACTTTGCCCCGCCGGCAGAGCCCGGCTGTTTTTACATAAATATCAGTTTGCGATGAAACCCAAAAAATTCTATCACTGTGTACCATTCATGCCCGTACGAGACCTGGTTGAAACGATTGACTACTATAAGGAACAGCTTGGATTTTATAAAGAATGGTTTTACAATGACCAGGACGCGGGATTAAGGCGGGACAATATGCACCTTCTGTTTAATTATTCTCCAGAGCACGTTGCTATCATAAATACAAATGAAAAACACTTTGAGATCATGTGGTTCGTAGATAATGTGAACGAGATTTATGAAGAATACAAATCAAAGGAAGTACACATCGCCAGCGAAATTGAAGACAAGCCATGGGGAGTGCGCGAATTCACCGTTCAGGATGTAAATGGATATCACCTCCGAATAGCCGAAGGAATTTAAAAGATCTGAATGTTACGCCTTCTTGATATTTTTTATACCATTGTTCACCTCGCACTGATTGGGTTTAACCTGTTCGCGTGGATCTGGCCTAAAACAAGGCGGGCTCACCTGATAACAGCTGGTGCTACAGCTGCCTCATGGTTCCTGCTGGGAATATGGTTCGGTATGGGGTATTGTCCTATCACAGACTGGCAATGGAGTGTAAAAGAAAAACTTGGCGAAAAAGATCTGCCAAATTCTTTCATAAAATATATGGCCGACAAGATCACCGGCCAGGACTTTGATCCTGCATTTATCGATAACGTCACACTAATATCATTTGCCCTTGCTGTTGTCCTTTCCATTTATTTCAATTTTTTCCATAAACGACACAAAAAAACATCAGCCGGAAATACCCTATCAGCGTGAAACCTTCATATGAAATGTTAACATTCCAAAGCATGCTACCTTTGGCAAATATTTTTCGACTGTAATTTAAAGCCTTGCCATGCGCTCGTTTTTAATACTTACCTTTTTAATCACCCTAACCACCCTTTCGAAAGCCCAGAAATCAGGCGCCCAAAAGATAGACAGTATCTTTTTCAACCTGTATACAGACAGTCTTAAGAAAGGGACTTACAATTATATCAATGTTGATGGCAAGCTTTCTGATGGACGCTGGCTGCCGTTAACGGCCAAAGAGATCAATTTTTCTGCATCTTCCGGTACGTTCAGCGGCAACAGCCTGTTCATTGATTCAGCTTTCAACCTTCCAAAGGTTACTATCAAAGCGGCTCTGAAAGAAAACCCATCCATCTTCAAAGAGATCACCATCTACATTAAAACCACTTTTATCGATGAAAAGCTGAAGACAGCCGAAGAACTGATGGAAGAGTGGAAAAACAGGGGCAAGGAAGAAAAGAAAAAGAAGAAAACTAAAGACACTACTCAAACGAGAAGCGGGATCACTGGAAACCCTCTTTAATTATTTTCGATTCAAATCTTCACTGTTCATCCTGATTGCTTTTGTTACACCTCCAGATTACAGTGCATGTTCTTATGTCCGGAAGGTATGTGGTATCCACCGCAAGATCGTACCTGATCAATTTTCGATCATTATCAAACTGATGATTGAATAACCATCGAAAACTTCCAATTGGAGGATTGACCAGTCCCACATGATGACTAGTGCGAACATTAGGCGGGCTTGTTAACTCAGGGAAATATTGCAGATACAACAAAAGATTAAAACCGGTAAGAAAGCTATTCAGCTCGCGCAAGTCCATGTAAAATTGCTGGTTTGCTTCACGTGAAAGGTCATACCTGAACAAGTCTCCCTGTGGATTGGTAGGTTCGTGAACCATACTCAGGATATTTCCCGATTCATCATATTTACAGGTATCTATTGAAATAAAATCTGTGAAGTCGCTTTTAATTACCCACAGCTTATCATCCTTATAACTGAAGTCGTACTTTAATGGATGCTGGATACCTTGAAAGGGTCCTCCCCTGCCTTTATACATCGCTATATTTTCCAACGCCTTTACCGGACGACCTTTACTATTAATCCAAAGCGTCATCAGTGTATCCTGGGGTTTGTCGGCATCTATAAACTGAACTATTAAACCCTTATACCTGATGCTTGCCCTGAAATGTAGTGGAGTTCTCGCAATTCCCCAGAAATAAGCATCTATTTCCTTCACTCTTCCCGCAGGGTCATAATTCTTACGAAAGAGATAAGGTATGTCAGGGTCAAATTGTGAATGGTATGAATTGAATTGCTCAACTTCACATTTTTCTTTATGCTTAATTGCTTTTTCATTATTTACTTTTTCGCAACCGCAGATACTTACAATAAAACCCGCAAGAATAAGTTTCCTGATCTGTTCCATACAAACAATTTTAATGAAGCGATAAGAGATAAGTGCGGGTATCAGGATCAGAAGGGCAAAATAGAATACCTTAAGTTAAAGCCTGTTCTGCTGAAAAACTACGGTGAAAAGACCCTTTCGGGATCAGGCATAAAAAAAACGGCCTGTACTTAAGTGTACAGACCGTTAATAATCTTCTATAAAAGCTATTTTGCCGTCGCCAGCTCAGACCTCATCTTCTTCGCATCTTCCATGAATTTAGCAAGACCCAGATCAGTAAGCGGGTGTTTCAGCAATCCAAGAATAGAATCAAGCGGACAGGTGCATACATCGGCGCCAGCCTCAGCGGCTTTCACAATATGAAGCGGACTTCTGATTGAAGCGGCTAGGATCTCTGTTTTATAACCCTGCAACGCATAAATATGAGCCATTTGCTCAATCAAAACCATTCCATCCCAGTTGCTGTCGTCAATTCTTCCAATAAAGGGAGAAACATAGGTTGCCCCCGCTTTGGCGGCCAGAATTGCCTGCCCGGCCGAAAACACCAGCGTGCAATTGGTGCGAATACCATTATCAGCAAAATATTTCAGCGCTTTGATACCGTCTTTTATCATGGGAACCTTTACAACGATATTTGGATGGATCGACGCCAGCGTTTTGCCCTCTTCCACAATTTCATCAAATTCGGTTGATAACACTTCCGCGCTAACATCTCCATCTACCAGGTCACAGATGGTGGCATAATGCCTCATTACTGCATTTTCACCCTTGATACCCTCTTTTGCCATCAGTGAAGGATTGGTGGTTACTCCATCAAGGATACCAAGTTCATTGGCCTCTTTGATCTGCGCCAGGTTGGCGGTGTCTATAAAGAATTTCATCGTAATTAAGTTGAATTGCTACAAAAATAACGACTTAGGCAGAAGCTGAATAATTAAAAAAGCTATTAGCTGAAAAGAATAGGAGAATATGTGGAGAAAATAAAAAAACGGCAGATTACTTACATCGCACCGCTACGACCACCTACCCTTGCTATCTTCCGATCCTGGGGGATTCAGCAGGAGCTGGTCGTGTAAGACCTGCCGGGGTGCAAAAGTATGGGTTTGAAGTCTTAAATCCAGTAATTAAACCCTTAAAATATTCAATCTCTGAGAGGAATTTTAGAACCCGGGCCTGCCGGTCAGTGAATTTATCTTTGAAATGCCAACCAGTTCATCTGCCCTGCCACCTAATTCACGGTAATACACAAGGATGGTATATTCGTTTTCACTTTCCCAGTAATTGCCCTCAGTTTCTTCAAAACTGAATGTCTTCTTATTCCGGGGACTGGTTACGTAAGAGAAATCATAATAGCCCTGTTTCAGGAAAAGAGAAGTTTCATAAACGCCCTTATCTGTGTTGAACCGCATACGGGCCGAATCATCCATTCCATAATTGGTGAGCTGGCCAAAAAGATAAACATCCTTATCGGGAAATGGAATATTACCTGCAGGTACATACGTAAATCTGACGGTTGCGTAATCCGATTGCCAGTATGGATTTACGCTTTCACTCGGTTCAATATAATATCGTCCGTTAACATCGCGGTAAAAACTGAATTGGTATGACCTGCGTGACTGATCGGGCTTTACAATTATTTCTGTTGCAGAGGTGCTGTATTTAGCTGTAAGCACCCTGTCACTTTGCAGGCGGAAGCTCCGCAGGTCGAGCCACCTCCATTCCTTGCCCGCGGGCAGAACGGCGTCTTCCTCGGTATTGTATTCAATCTGATTGTTGGTCATGAATGAAGGCCGCAGATTTCGGATGGCGTTATCCCACCGGTCGTTCTGAAGTATTGCGATATTCACCTGCTGCATCGCATTCACCACATTCAGATTCCTTGTATTTATCTTGAACTGGATCTTCTGGTGCGATCTGAAGCGCTGGGTATTGAACGGCTGCTGAACCTGGGCCGAAATGATTGCCTTATCCTCATATACCAGCATTCTTTTTGTAAACGCCAGTTTCGATGTATCACCGTCAAGGAATACTTTAAGAATATAATTGCCCGAGCGGCTTGGCATACAATTTCTGTCGGGAAGCACTGCCTGGTAATGAGTGTATCTTGTAAATGCCAGTGTAGAAATCCTGTAGGTGCTGATCCGCTGCTGTGAAAATCCACGTATATAATCAAACTGGCTTAACATGGCGGGCGTCCAGTCGGCATTGCATAGCTGAAATGTATAGGAGTAATTTTTGATATTGGCGTCAAGGTCGTCGAAATGCAGTTCCAGCCTGTCGCCGCCATTAAGCTTGATGATCGGATAGGCAAGCTGGTTACCGTAAACATGCAGCTGCGCGGATTTGATCCGTGACATGTAAACCTTATCGGGTATTTGTCCGAACGATTGCGCTGAAACCAGTAAAAGCAGCAACAGATTCCTCATCACCATGCAATTTTAAGTATCAAGACGGGCTTATTACTGCTCAATGATACTACAAAACGTTAAAAAAAATTGCCCGTTTTTGATAAGCCCCTACTTTTGAGCACAAATATGAAAATTTGAACCTGGCTTCATTCATAGCGTGGCGCATTGCCTTCAATCAAAAGAAATCGTTTTCCAGGTTCATAATACGGCTGGCAACGGTGGCAACGGTAATCAGCGTAACCGTCATGATCATTACACTGGCTTTTACCAGTGGATTTCAACAGGTGATCAGCCAGAAGGTGTTTAGTTTCTGGGGCCACATCCGCGTTCAGCATTTTGAGCCAAGCAAGGTCGCGATCGCCGAAGAGCTTCCCATTCGCAGGAACGACACCGTAGTCCAGCTGCTTCGTGGAAATAAAGACATCGTAACCGTTCAGGCTTTTGGCACAAAGAACGCGATACTTAAAACCGCCGAAGCACTGGAAGGTGTTTTATTCAAGGGTGTTGAGAACGATTATGCATTCGGAAATCTGAAAGGATTTTTGCAGCAGGGAAAATGGATATCCTTTCCCGACAGCAATTACAGCAACCAGATATTGTTATCAGAATATACCGCCAACCAGTTACAATTAAAGGTGAACGACCAGGTGCTGGTTTACTTTATTCAGTCGAATGGATCAGCTCCCAGGCCAAGGAAACTGGTTATTTCCGGCATTTACCGTTCGGGCATTGAGGAATTCGACCGTTTGATTGCTTTTGGCGATCTGCGGCTGATTCAAAGGCTGAACGACTGGGCGCAGGACGAGATCGGAGGATATGAGTTGTTTGTGTCTGATTATAAAAAGATGGATTCGGTAAGCCTCAGCATATTTGAAGAACTTCCCGAATTGTGGAACAGCAGAACCACGCGTGAACTATATCCTCATATTTTCGACTGGTTAAACCTCCAGAACCAAACCATTGGTATTGTAATAAGCATTATGGTGGTGGTTGCAATCCTTAATCTTATTACCTGTCTGATCATACTTGTATTGGAAAGAACGCGGATGGTAGGCGTGCTGAAAGCACTGGGATCGCCCAATTCAAACATTCAGCGCATTTTTTTATTTCATGGATCCATTATCACCATTTCGGGTATAATCATTGGCAACATTGTTGGCCTTTTGATTTGCTGGCTGCAGCAGAATTATGGATTTATCAAACTTCCGGAAGACATGTATTACATCTCCACTGCCGCAGTCAACGTGGAATGGTGGCATATAGCCGCCGTTGATATCGGTACATTCATCATCTGTTTTGCGGCATTGCTGATACCAACACTGGTTGTACACCGTATACAACCCGTAAAGGCGATACAATTCAGATGATCAGGATTGAAAGAGGTGCGATATAATAATCCCCGCGGCAACCGCCGCATTCAGTGATTCAGCTTTTCCTTTACGGGGAATCGTTATAAGATGGTCAGCCCGGGTCATCAGCTCATTCCTTATACCACCAGCTTCATTACCGATGATGAGAACGCCTTTTTTAACCGGCCGTGTTTCAAAAATATTTTCGCCATTCAGCGTTGCAGCATACAATGGCGGTAGTTTGCTTGTGTTGATGAATTCCATCAGGTCAACATAGATCACTTGAACCCGGGTAAGGCTTCCCATGGTAGCCTGAACAACCTTCGGATTAAAACTATCTGCCGTTTCCCTGCTGCAAATGATAGTTTGCACACCAAACCAATCTGCGCAACGGATGATAGTGCCAAGATTACCCGGATCCTGTATCCCATCCAGCATGAGACTGAAACTGTTTTCGAAAACAGGTACAGTAAATATGGGTTTCCTGAATATGCCCACCACCTCATTTGGGGCCGATAAGGAAGATATCCGCTCAAGTTCCTTCTCATTTATGAGGGTGATCGCCTTATTTTGCTGATGCCTTGAAGCAAATGATTCGATTGCATAAATGCCCACGGGTTCAGCATTTCCCGAGATTAACAATTCGTTGATCAATTTGGGGCCTTCGGCAACAAACACCTGGTCTGCGTCTCTGAATTTTTTGTGGCCTAAACTTTGAATATATTTGATCTGTGCTTTGGTCAGCATTGCACTTCGTTTACTGCCTTATGTTACAATCCCGGAAAGTTACATTTTCTTTTATCAAATGTTGTGCACTTGTGCTGCTTCCTCTGCTACTTTGCGGGTGTGCGCTCACATTTGTAAAACGTTATCCAAAAAACAAGCCTTTCGTTTACGAGACTAATGTGAAAGTGCAGGATGCGAAGAATACTACAGAAAAAACCGAACTGCAGGGACGCCTCCTTAACCAACTGGATGATAGCCTTCGTGTAAGAACCCGTTCATATCCCTTATGGAAAACGATCAGCAGGCCGCCGGTTTTTGACACCAATAATGTAAGACGGACAGAAGGATATATGATCGCGCTGATGAATTCATTGGGTTACTTTTCTCCCGTTATCCGCGATACATTTACCATCGATACCGTCCGGGACCAGCAACGGGTGACCGTTGATTTCAACGTTAGTCCCGGTAAGAACCTGCGTTTCGATTCTATCGACTTCGCTTTTATCACCCCTGAGTGGCAGCAGCTGGCTTTGAAATACCGCAGCGGATCTGTATTAAAGAAGAACGCGGCATATTCGAAAGGAGTAGTTGCGCAGGAGCTCGACAGGCTTGTGAACGTACTCAGGAACAACGGCTATTATAAGGTTTCAAAAGAAGACGTTTACGCCGAAGTTGACACTGTTGCTTCGGCTTTGATTGATCCGTCGATTGATCCTTTTGAACAGGTGGAATTATTGGAAGAATTAAGACGCAGGAGAGAAAATCCCACTATCGACATCGTGATCAGGCAACGACCGGTTACCGATTCAACTCATATCAGGCCATACTATATCAATAAGGTGACTATTTACCCCGACGTACCCGTTGCTACCGATACTTTTGAAAACGTGCGGTATGATACCATGCGCATCGGTAATTATTTTATAATAACCAGATCTGACAAATTCAGGCGCCGTTTTCTGACCACATATACCGCGTTAAAACCAGGAAACCTCTACAGCCAGGACAACTATTTCAAGACCATCAATACCTTCAACCAGTTGGGTGCCTGGCAACAGGCGAACGTGGATGTATTTGAAAGTCTTGATAACGATTCAACGCTGGATGTGGAGATCACCCTATATCCTGCAAAGAAGTTTACTACCATTCAGGATGTTGAAGTAAGCCGGAATAACGCCAACAATGCAAACGCGAATGCTGTTGCGGCCAGTAACCTGTTTGGCCTCGGTTTCAGTGTTGGATTGCGTAACCGCAACTTTGCACGGCAATCCATTCAGACTACCACCAACGTCAGATTGGGTTTTGAACTGGGTAAGAATGTTTTCCAGACACTACAGCTTAGCGCGGGTTACAATATTTATATTCCCAAGTTCCTTCCGCCCCGCTCATGGATCCATCCAAAGAACGATAGTGTTGAAGGTCCGCGAACGATCATTTCGTTGAATACTTCTTATACCGACCGGAGAAAATTCTTCAACCTGTTTTCCGGCAATCTTGGTTATGGATTTGAATGGGGTAAGCGCAACCATACGTGGTCGGTAAGATTGCTGAACCTGGAATTTACAAAACTGAACAAGCTGGATAGCTTTATAAACCTTGAATTGCGTAACCCTTATCTGAAATACGCGTTCAACGATGGATTGGTCATAAGCATGCAGGGCTCGTACCGCTGGCAGAAACAATATGGAAAGCACTTTAATTCCATTCGTGTGGGGGTTGAAGAAAGCGGTGGCATTACAGGGAACAGCAAAAAACTTGATATTGATGGTAAGCTCTTCCGCTTTGTAAGAGCCGACGCGGAATTCAGGCACTGGATACAATACAGGAAGTCGGCCCTGGCATTCCGCCTGATGGGAGGTGTTGGATTTGCTTATGGCGACAGCAGCGAGAATGTAAAAGAACGAACGATGCCATTCTTTAAACAATACGTGGCTGGTGGACCTAACAGCATGCGCGCATGGCAGGTGAGACAATTGGGATGGGGATCTTCAAAACGACTCAGTACAACTTTCCAGGATAAATTTGGCGACATTCAGCTGGAGGCAAATATGGAATACCGCTTCCTGGTTACCACCATACCGGGCGGCATCAATTTCGGCAGCGCTGTTTTTATGGATGCAGGTAACATTTGGTTGCGGAAAACTTTTGGCGACCCGGACCTGGAGAATGCTGATTTCAGGTTAAGCAGGTTAGGCAGGGACCTGGCCATCGGTGTAGGAACGGGTTTCAGGTTTGATTTTAATTTCTTCCTCATAAGGCTCGACTATGCATATAAAGTAAAAGACCCTCAGCGTGAAATTGAGCCCAACAAGTGGTTTTATAACTGGAGCCTGTTCAGTGGTCAATTGCAATTGGGGATCAATTATCCATTCTGATCCTCCAGCTGTTCGCGGATCCATTTTTCCGCTCTCTCCATATCCATTGCTTCGTCTACACCAAATGATCCGATGCGCGTTCGCCGAAGGCTGCTGAGATAAGCGCCGCATTGCAACGCATTTCCAAAATCAAAAGCCAGGCTGCGTATATAGGTCCCCGTAGAACATACAACGCGGAAATTCACTACCGGTAACTTTATGGATGTAACCTCAAATATGCTGATACTGACATTCCTTGGCTCCAGCTTTACCTCCTGCCCTTTTCTGGCAAGCTCATATAGTCTCTTCCCTTCCACTTTTATAGCCGAATGTGCAGGTGGAAGTTGTTTGATATCTCCTATGAATTGTAGTGTTGCTTCATGAATCGCATTTTCATCCAGATGCTCATAACCTTTGTGCTCCTGTGGTTCGCTCTCCAAATCGTATGTTGGAGTAACCGCACCTAACGTGAATGTGCCGGTATACTCTTTCTCCTGCGCCATGTATTCGTTGATACGCTTTGTGAACTTACCGGTACACAAAATAAGAAGCCCCGTCGCGAGGGGATCAAGTGTTCCGGCATGTCCGACTTTTTTGATCCTTATCAGATTCCTGACCTTCCGCACCACATCGAATGAGGTCCACCGCAAGGGCTTATCTATCAGCAAAACCTGTCCTTGCTCGAATATATTCTGGGTTGGTTGCATTTTATGAGGAGAATTCAGATGGCCTGCCTGGCCTTTAGCTCAAGATATTTGTTTACGGTATCAACGGTTAGTTTCTGAGGCGTTGTAAGAATCGCGAGAATTCCATGTTTCTGTAGCTCTTTAACGATCAATCGTTTTTCATGCGCAAATTTCTCGGCGATAGTTTTAATATACAATTCCTCTATGCTGTCGGCTTTGGATTCTGTCAATTGCTGCAATTCGGTATTCTCAAAGAAAACAACCAATACAAGATGATAGCGGGCAATGCTCCGGATATAAGGTAATTGGCGCTCGAGCGCCGACATCGATTCGAAGTTTGTAAACAGAATCACCAGGCTGCGCTGAGTTATACGCGTTCGCATCAATGTATACAACTTCTCATAATCACTCTCCAGGAAACGCGTTTCCTCGCTATAAAGCATTTGCAGGATATTGCTCATCTGATCCCACTTGCGGTCTGCCGGGAGCAGGCTCCCCTGCTGATCTGAAAATGTAATAAGTCCGGCCTTATCCTGCTTTATAAGTGCAACTTTTGACAATACCAGTGTGGCATTGATAGCATAATCCAGCAGGCTCATACCTTCAAAAGGCATCTTCATCACCCTGCCTTTGTCGATGACGCAGTATATCTGCTGGCTTCTTTCATCTGTATAATTATTTACCATCAATTGGCCTTTGCGGGCCGTGGCTTTCCAGTGGATGGTCCGGATATCATCGCCCAGCACATATTCCTTGATCTGTTCAAATTCAAGACTGCTTCCAAGTTTTCTGACGCGCTTATTTCCCGCCTCCGCCAC
>DASWTK010000351.1:0-5536 GCA_036402175.1 Chitinophagaceae bacterium
AGTATGAATTTAAGAAGCAGATTGAGGTCACAGCCGGAATTGCACGCAGGTGCTTTGAACGACATCCTGTTCATCCTTCTGTTCTTTTTCCTGATAGTATCTACGCTTGCCAATCCAAACGTGATCAGGCTTTCGACACCCAAGGCCAAAAGCGATACCAAAGCCAAACAAACTGTGGTGGTGAACATTGACACAAAAGGACAATATATAGTCAATGGAAAGAACGTAGACGTTCAGGCGCTCAGAGACATCATTCAACCCCTGATTGCAAGGGATTCCAGTCAGGCAACCATCGCCATAAACGCTGATAAATCTGTTCCGATTGATCATGTTGTGGCAGTTATGCGTGTAGGCCGCGATCTCGGCGCCCGCACTGTGCTGATGGTTGATAAATCAGGCGTTCAATAATACCTTCACCATCCTGTCATTTCCCTGCAGGTCTTTTTCTACAATTACGCTATATCCGTGCGATTCAAATAGTTTTTTAACTGCTTCTCCCTGCAGATAGTGGATCTCCATCATCATGAAACCGCCTTGCTTGAGGTGAGTGCGTCCAAACATAGCAAGGTGCTCATAAAATACAAGCGAATCTTCATCGGGAACAAAGAGCGCAGTATGAGGTTCGTATTCCAGGACATGCCTGTCAATTTGCGATTTCTCACGCAAAGCAATATACGGTGGGTTGCTAACGATAACATCAAAAACCGGCAGGGTTGCTCTTTCCTGAGCATTGAGAAAGTCGATCTGGAACAATTTTACAGGCTTTTGCAGTTCTTCTGAATTTCTCGCGGCAACCAATAATGCTTCCGCGCTTACATCGCAGGCAAAAACATCGGCCTGCGGTATGTTTTTTTTCAATGCGATGGCAATACAACCGCTACCGGTACCTACGTCAAGAATGCTGATCCTGTTGTTTGATAACTTCACGGCCTCTGATCCGGATCGAACGCCTGACGAATCTTCATAACCAGTTTCCAAACATTCCTTCACCACCCATTCCACCAGCTCCTCTGTTTCTGGTCGCGGTATCAGTACGTTCTCATCAACATAAAACTTCATTCCATGAAACCATGCCTGGTGAAGAACATAGTGCACAGGCTTATGCGCAAGTAGCTGTGCGGTGATGTCCTGCAATGCTGATTGCTGCGCGGCAGAAAGCGGTACCTTTTTATTTATGATCCGGTCGATCTTCTTCCATTCGGTGATGTGTTCCATTACCCAGTCTGTAATGGTCTGCGCCTCCCGGTCGTCATAAATGTGATATAGCTGAAACAACAGTTGCTGCTGTGCTTCGTGGATAGTCATTCGGCAAACTTAAATCATTTAGATTTGCGTTTAGAGGTTTCGGGTTTCGGGTTTCGGGTTTCGGGTTTTGGGTTCCGTGTTTCTTGTTTCTGGTTTCGGGTTGGCTGTTCCATTTTGAATTTTTCATTTTTCATTTTTAATTTCTAATCCCCTTTGTCCCTCCACGAAAAATATTTAAATCGCTGCATTCACCTGGCCACACTTGGTTCAGGCACTGTAGCTCCTAACCCAATGGTTGGTTCAGTTCTGGTTCATAACGACAGGATCATCGGGGAAGGATATCATCGTGTTTTTGGCGAGGCGCATGCGGAGGTGAACTGCATAAATGCGGTAAAACCGGAAGACAAATCGCTGATACCATTTTCAACTTTATATGTTTCATTAGAACCCTGTTCACATTTTGGCAAAACACCACCCTGCACAGATCTGATCATCAAAAACAGGATACACAAAGTGGTTATCGGATGCATTGATCCATTCCCGCAGGTAAAAGGTAAAGGTGTTGAAATGCTGCGCGCGGCAGGTATTGAAGTCATAACCGATGTGCTGCAAGCTGAATGCATCAGGCTGAACCGGAGGTTTTTTACATTCCAGAAACAGCACCGGCCGTATATTGTTTTGAAATGGGCGCAGTCGCTGAATGGCCGTATGGCAAAGGCCAACAGGTCGAGGTTTGCAATCTCCAACGACCTTTCGCGGCGACTTGTTCATAAATGGAGAAGTGAAGAGGCGTCGATACTGGTAGGGACAAATACTGCTTTCTTTGATGATCCCGAACTTACCAACCGGTTCTGGTCAGGGCCTCAACCGGTACGACTTATCGTTGATATGGATCTGCGGCTTCCATCTTCTCTCAGATTGTTCAACCGGGAAGTGAGGACCATCGTATTTAATACGATCATGCACCGTGAAGACGGCAATCTGCTGTATTACCAGGTTACCAGGGATGTAAGCCTGGTACACCAGATAGTACATGCATTGTATCATCTCAGATTGCAAAGTGTGCTCATTGAAGGAGGAATAAAATTATTACAATCATTCATTGACGAAGATATGTGGGATGAGATCAGGGTCATAACGAATGAAGACCTGTTGATGCCCGATGGCATTGCGGCTCCTTCTTTTTCAAAAAGCCACAAGGTATTATCAGACCGGTTATTGAACGACCGGCTCGACGTATTTGAACCTAACCCGCACGAATGATCTATCTAATAGGCAGCATTGTCCTTACTTCCTGGCTTACACTTTCTTTTAAGGTGGTAGAGCGTTTAAAGATCGATGCGTTCCAGGCGATTGTTTTTAATTACATCGCATGCGTGATCACCGGCAGTTTGGTAAATGGCGGCTTTCTTCATTACGGTGAAGTAATACATCAATCATGGTTCGGCTGGGCGTGTCTGATGGGAGGTGTATTTATCGGGCTGTTTAATATTATCGGGCTGACTACCAGGAAAATGGGAGTGGCCGTTGCTTCTGTGGCCAACAAACTTTCTCTTGTTATCCCATTTGTTTTTTCAGTGATATTGTATAGTGAAAAGGTCACCTGGCTTAAAATAACAGGCATTGTACTTGCCCTTGCCGCAGTTGTGCTTACGTGCTTTCCAAAACGAAATGAAAAAGAAACTATTGAAACTAATAAACGAGGCGGTTGGTTGTATATATTGCCGGCGGTGCTCTTCATTGGAAGCGGCCTGCTGGATACGATGATAAAATATGTTGAACAGGGATTTCTGAATGATACGAATAAAAATGAATACCTCATCTCGGCTTTTTCTGTAGCCGCGGCAATAGGTGTGATCATACTGCTCATCAAAACAATAACAGGAACAACAAAACTGAGTTACAAAGGAGTGCTTGCGGGACTGATGATCGGAATTCCCAATTATTTTTCCATCTGGTGCCTGGTGCAGGTTCTCCGGTTGTATGCAGGCAACAGTACTGCCATCATTCCAATCAATAATATGGGTATAGTTTTGTTCAGCGCAGTGATGGCGATGATTTTGTTCAGGGAGAGGCTGTCGGCAATTAATTGGGTGGGGATTGTGCTGGCGGTGGGGGCGATTGCGTTGATCGCGTATGGATGAAGAAAATGCAAAATGAAAAATGCAAAATGAAAAATGAAAAAAGGGGTTGGGGATATGAATGAGTTTTATACGATAGAGAAATATTCGTTCGCGGAGTTTAAGGATAGGGGAAGCAGGTTTATCGCTTATGCGTACCCGGTACAATCCGTTGAAGAATGCAAACAGCGGCTGAATGATATCAAGAAGGAGCATCCTAAGGCCACGCATCATTGCTTTGCATACCGGATTGGGACAGATGGAAATACTTTTCGCGTGAGTGATGATGGTGAACCATCCGGCTCTGCAGGACGCCCGATCCTTGGTCAGATAGACAGCAGGCAACTTACCAATACACTTGTGATTGTTGTCAGGTATTTTGGAGGAACCTTGCTTGGCGTACCCGGACTGATCGCGGCTTACAAATCAGCAGCGGCAATGGCGCTGCAGCTTACACCAGTGATCAGTAAACCCGTGACGAGCCGCTATACATTGCAGTTCGATTATACATTGATGAATGATGTGATGGCTGTCATCAAAACGTGTCAGTGCCTCGTAGTTGTCAACGAAACCCAGTTGTTCTGCAAAATGAAGGTTGAAGTTCCTTTGAACAGGCTGGATGAATTTCTTTTCAGGATTGAAAGTCTGTACCGGGTAGAGTGCACCAAAGATGTTTGATCATCGCTTAAACCTTTCACTCACTACCAGTTCTTTATTGCCGGCTACCGCATAGCTGTAAAAACCTTCGCCGGTCTTTACTCCTAATTTCCCCGCGGTAACCATATTTACAAGTAACGGACAGGGAGCATACTTGGGATTGCCGAATCCATCATGCAATACATTCAAAATGGAAAAACAAACATCAAGGCCAATGAAGTCTGCAAGCTGCAAAGGTCCCATCGGATGAGCCATACCCAGTTTCATGACCGTATCAATCTCCTCAACGCCGGCTACTCCTTCGTATAAGCTATAAATAGCTTCGTTGATCATGGGCATCAGGATGCGGTTTGCGATGAAGCCTGGATAATCATTTACTACGCAGGGTACTTTGCCCAGCTGCTTCGACAAATCAACGATAATATCCGTTACTTCCGTTTTTGTGGCATAACCGTTAATGATCTCAACCAGCTTCATCACAGGTACTGGATTCATGAAGTGCATTCCGATAACCTTGTCGGGTCTTTTTGTAGCGGCTGCGATCCTTGTTATGGAAATTGATGAAGTGTTGGTTGCAAGGATGGCATCAGGCGCTGCCAATTCATCAAGCTGCTGAAATATTTTCAACTTGAGATCTGTATTTTCTGTAGCAGCTTCCACAATAAGCTGGCAATCGCTCAAACCGGCTGATACATCATTGAAGGTGGAAATGTTAGCGATGGCGTTTTTCTTTTGTTCTTCCGTCGCATTTCCTTTCGCGATCTGTCGGTCGAAGTTTTTAGTGATGGTCTGCATCGCTTTCGCGATCTGCGCGGCATTCACATCAATGAGATTCACTTTAAATCCATTTTGTGCAAAGACGTGCGTTATGCCATTACCCATTGTGCCTGCGCCAATGACAGCAACCTGTTTAATCATTTGATTGATTTAAGAATGCAAATGTAATGGAAGGAACGGTTGATTACGACTTCATCATTCCGCTGGCGTCATTTGCTTTTGAAGTCGCCTCTTTTCCATGCCTGTATAAATTCAGCCCAGGCAAAGGGATTGAATAGGTTCTGGGGAGGCATTTGTCCGGCCGAATAATAGCGGTTTGCCTGATTGCGAAGCGAGATATTCGCGGCTTCCCTGCCGTCTGCCGGTAATGACCTTACCAGTATGCGCCGTTTAGATTCTTCCGTATTCTGACGGGCTATTTCAATATCGTCGGCCGGTATGTTTGTATTAATAAAATCCCTTTCAAATTGTTCACGCGTGGGACGCGGCCTAATGATGGTGGCGGGAAGGTAAACCGTGTCGGTAACCATCAGCTGAATTACGCTGTACTGGCTGCCTTCAAGGTCCTTGGGAATTTGTACCAGTTTTGGTTTGTAGCCGATGCTGCTGAATTCTACCTGGTCTCCCTTGATCACAACAATGGAAAAAACACCCTGTTCATTCGACACTGTACCACGGTTCTGACCCTTTACCACAATACTTACCGAGGGAATTCCTCTCAGGCTGTCTGCGGTCAT
>DASWTK010000352.1:0-26294 GCA_036402175.1 Chitinophagaceae bacterium
TCACCTGTAATATTTTTATCCTGGTTATTCTGCAATGTATTTCCCAGGTTCTTCGCAACCAGCGATGCTCCTATCCAGTCGAACTTGGCAATGTAGCTCAATCTTATCGAGGTCCAGTCAAGGAAAGGGATCTTTGACGTAGGAAGTACGTAAGAAAGATTCGCGCGTTGTGAATAAGAAACATTCCTGCCGCCTCTCCAGAAATTGTTCCACATTCTTTCACGTTCACGTTTGTCGAGCCGTCCGCTATCTTCGTCTACCCATGCCCGGTTGAGCGCGGTAAAATCAAGATTGATGGATCTTGTCAGGTCCCAGCGCAGGTTATAAAGCCTGTCGTACGTAAAGAACTTATCATAGGTTTCCTGCGTGAATGATTTTGGAACGCCTACATTTCTCGGCCTGAATATTCCCAACTGACGGTGCATATCGGCCCTGAATCCAAGCAATGAAGGAACGGGATTGATGTTTATGTCCTTGAACAATGCGAACCATGGCGAGCGTGATCGAACGATCCGCTTGAATGGTTCCCAGTATTTAGGTGTGGCAATGTAATTATAACCGAGGCCTGCCTTATGTGTTGTGCGTTCATCGCTTTCGATCAGCGGATTGCGGTGTTCCTGTTTGGTATAGGAATAGGTTACGTCGAGGTTTTCAACACTCCATATTTTCTGTTTCTTCCCACTGGTATTGTTCTTACGAACGTTGGTAAAGTTGAAGGTTTTGATGGTGCTTACATCAACGGCATCGTCGCGGATTGAATCCTTCGCACTACCTGGGGCTGAATTCAGTTTGTCCTTCAATTTTATGTCCAGATCGTACGGATCGTATTCCGGTGTACTGGTTGCCTGCGTGATCCCTGCATAAAAAGGTATCGACAAACCAGCTTTCCTTGGAAGTAATTTTCCGAGCTCAAGGCTTGCAGCCGCGTCAAACTGTGAAAGTGTTTCCCTTGCGCGCTCATTCACGCGTTGTTCGATGGTTCCAAACCCAATGCTGCGAACATTTCCTGCCAGGTATAAGGTTCCGAGATCGGCCAGTTTAAAATCAACTCTTCCAAGCGCGGCCCATCCACCTTTTTCATTCAGTTGAGAAAGCCTTAGTTCATTGAACCAGATCTCAGAACAGGTTGTTTCCAGTTTGACGTTCTGCACACCAAGGAAGAACGCACGTACTTCGCCGAGGTTAGGGTTACCATAAATACCAAATGTTTGCCCGTCCACCTGCTCTGAATAATATCCAAATCTCCTGGGATCGCTGCCGGGAAGATTATTTCTCCTGATCTTCAGTTTCACCAACCTGTCGAGTTCCAGGTTGAGTTCATTTGCCGCGGGCCAGATGTCTGTATCCAATGTTGCTCCCCAGGCTGTTTTCTTCAATGGGATCCTGACCTCGTAATAGTTATTGATGAAGTCATTTCCAAACCGGATCACGGCGGCAAGATCATCATCGTGCAGAAGGGCATCGTTATCGGTTGCTTCCACGTGCACAAACAACTGCATGCGTCCGTACTGCCTGAGGTCAAGGTTCAATGTTTTGAAAACTCCCCTCGCGGCACCTTCTTCAAGCCTGCATATCTGCATGCTGATTGCCTGCTCATTCTGAAGCAGCAAAGTATTATTGTTGCTGAGTTGCTGCTGGCGAATAACACCCGGAGGTTCCACGTATCTTATTGGTTTGCGGAAGCTGTTCTCCTCTTTGTTTACCGCCAATACATTAAAGGATGTAGGCGTATTGGAAGGCAAAGGTTTGTACTGACCGGTGGTATCCAGTTCAAAAGTGAAACGGCGCCACTGGTTGCGGATCAGTTCCAGTTTTGCAAACCGGCAAACAACAGAATCTGAGAAATTGTGCAGGAACATCCTGATGAACCGGATCGATTTGAAGTCGGGAATATTACCCACCTTCTTTTCATATTCCGCAATTGGTATCCTGAACAGGTACCATTTTTCACGAACGCCACCATTTGGTGTAAAATCCCTGATGTCGGTTATATAATTTCTTCCTACCTGCAGCTCTGAAGGTTCCAGATCAATTCGATACTGAAAATATTCTTCCAGTTCATTGAGTGTATTATCCCTGTTCAGTTCTTCCTGATCAGGATAAAGCGTGAAGGCTGTTACAAATTGCTGATCGCCGCTTGCAACAGGCGAGTTACCGTGCGGGTTATTAATGTTTTTATATCTGCCCAGTATCCTTGTCTGGGTCTGGTCGTAAAATCCATCGCGGTAATTGCGGAAATTATCCAGTGACGGATCAGAAGTTGCGGCCTGGTAAATTGGTGAATTGGTTCCAAACGTTGTAGCCAGCCTGTTGATGTAAGCAACGAAATGACTTCTTTCACCATCATCTGTCAATCCATCGAACCCTACATCCTGATAAGGACGGTCGTCGGGATCATTGCTGAATGCATTGGTTACCTGTATCGGGTTCGCGGGCACTCTTCCCCAGACCGAA
Source organism: Chitinophagaceae bacterium (assembly GCA_036402175.1). Taxonomy (GTDB): domain Bacteria; phylum Bacteroidota; class Bacteroidia; order Chitinophagales; family Chitinophagaceae; genus DASPKM01. The sequence continues at coordinate 2,455 of DASWTK010000352.1, forward strand.
GTGCTGTCGATGAGCGCGGGGATTTTGGGAGTATTCAATCCATTTTCAAAAAATCTTCTGCCGTCGCGCAAAATGTCTTCAGAAATATTTCCGAGGTTGAAATACAATTGCCCACCGGTGCTTGAAGGTTTTTTAATGAACGGATCCTGCAGCCAGAATTCGATGAACTCCACATTACCGGTTTCAAAATCCACCTGGTCGATGGCGCGCATGATGCCACCCCACTTCGCTTTTGGATTTTTGAACTTTCCGTTTGCAAAAAGGCTTGTATCGCTCGCGTCAAAATTATAAGGACCTTTTTCTTCGGGATAATAGGCAAGATCAAATGTCACCAGCTGCGCCTGTCCAAACTCGGATGTTCTGTTCGGAAAGATCTGCTGAACGGTTACCGGGCGAATGGTAGGATCGAGCAGGTTTTCATAACCCTTCACAGGATTGTTGGGATTGCGATTATCCTGTAAAACGGGTTCAATATTATACCACGCAAGCTTTGCGCGGTTGAAGCCATATGGCAATGAATCTCTAAGATCTGCTTCGGGAAACAATCCATTGCCCTGCGGAGTGGAAGCCAGTGACCAGCTGATGATCGGGAACCGGAGGTCGATAGCATTCCGTGTTCCTTCAAAGTCGTCCACGAAGATCAATCCGGCGGCGCCTTTACCAATCTGAGGCGGATGGCCGGGCTTCAGTAATGCAGCTTCTCCATAAGCATTGATGCTGCTCATTTCATTGGATGTATAGAATGGCAGTTTATCGAGCCAGCGTGTAAGTCTCGGAAATTCTGAACGGTAGTTGAAATCCAATCCATACATTTTATTGCGGATCGGATCTTCATTGTAATTTGTTTTTGTAAAAAATGGCCGTTCGCGCAATTGTACCATTGAAGCTCCGATGCTCAGTTGTTCTTTCGCAGTGTTCAGTGCGATATAGTCGAGCCGAAGTCCCATGAAACTCCGCTGTTGTATTCCGAAACCTGCATTGTTTTCGTATTGCACATTTACCGGCACGCCCGAATTGATAATGGCCTGGTTGATGATCTTTACGGTACCCAGATTATAATCCACCGAATAATCATAATTCTCACGAAGTATTTGTCCGCCTGCGGAAACAGTTACCGATCCGGGTGGTACGTTAAAAGCACCCAGCGAGATTTCTGAGGTTGACTGACCTTTTGCCGTACCACTGATGATGAACCGATCGAGATTCGCGTAAGTCTTCGCAACTTCCTTGATTGTATCATAGAGCGGATAGAAAAGATATTGTCTTCGCAGCGCGGCAGAATCCGCCGGATTGGTGAAGGCCGTATCAAGGTCGTGACCAAATGGTTCCAGCTTCGGAAAGATGATCCTTGCCTGCTGTGATACCACGGTCAATCCTTCAAGATAATCGAACACACCATCGGGCTGTGGGTCGGACCGGCTATTAAGCCGATCCAGATTCAGCAGCGTGATAAGGGGCACACCGGCCTTTTCTCCTTCGGGCAGGTAGCGTTTAGGGCCTTTGCTTGGTTCTTCGTATAATATGTTCAGCTTGAAATCTGATGGCTGTATGCTTGAAATGAAACTGCCGTCAGAGGTGCGCAGCGTATAAATATTTTTCATCATCAGGTCCCAGATAGGAAGCTGGGTACGTTGTGATGTTGCTTTAAGCAATTTAAGGAACAGCACCTGTTGAATACCGGCTTTTGTGCCTGTAGTATCCGGTGTGATATCCTGCGAAAATTCACCAACTTGGTAAATGCGGCCGTTATAGCTGTATTGAAATGCAACCGCCAGCACTTCATCGGGCTGGAGTGGCTGGTTGATAGAAATGAATCCGACAAGCGGATTGAAAATATATTCGTTCGGACTCAGTTTGCGTGCAAATGTTTTTTCGAAATCCTGCACCGGTTTCAGTCCAAGTGCCGAAAGCCTGCTGGTAACCAGCGAAGGGTTGCGGCTGTTTGGGTCGCTGATGATGTTGCGGTACAGGTTGTTGGCATCATTGAAAGGATATTCCAGTGGCGTTAGCGGTGTAATGGTAGGATTGTATGGATTTTTTTCTCCCAGGTCCATCAGTCCCACCACGTCGCGGGTTTCGGTAGTGCTTCCATTACGGTTGGTAACCCATACCTCTATGCGCAGTATCTGAACCTGTGAGTTGACCACCGGCAGGTTGCGCATCGCGTTGTTATAATTTTTTCTGAAATACTGAGCCAGCAGGAAGTGACGGTTCTCTTCGTAATCATTGGCCCTGAACTGAAAGGAAACGGTGGCGCTACCGCCGGCAAAACTTTGCGACTGGCGTTGTGCGCGCTGATTCGCCAGCACGCCCGTAACGAATAATTTCCCGAACTGCAGTTGGGTTTTGATACCGAAGAGTGACTGAGCGCCGGGGATCAATGAGCCTTTGGAGGAGAAGGCCACATTTCCCGCTTCGATGCGTTTGATGATCTCGTCGTCACGGCCGGTATAGTCAAGTTTGAGCTGATTTTCAAAATCGAACGTAGCCAGGGTATTATAGTTGATCGGCAGTTTAAGTTTGTCGCCAATGTTCCCGATCACGCTAAGGTTGGCATTCATGTCAAAGTCGAATCCCCCGGTCCTTCTGGCCCTTTCGGGCAGGGCGGGATTCTTGATATTCTGGCCCTGGTAACCCGCCAGGATGTCGATGTTCCCCTGGGGCCTGATCTCTACTTTGGGAAATCCATCCGGACCAGCGCCGAAGATGCGGTTCACCAGGCTGTTGTGCCACTGGAGTTTCGGTCGCATTTTCCTGTTCAGTGAACTGAGGGTGTTGGCCCGTTTCTGAAAATATTCAATTTCGGCTTTGCGAGCCTGGATTCGCTGAAATTCTTCAAAAGTGAGATAGGTGGGGCTGCGGTAGTATTTGTTCCCGATCTTTTCAACAATATAATACTGCCTTGTTTTAGGATCGTATTCAATGGAATCGGTGATGTTGGAAGGGTTGTTCAGGTCGAAAGTTGACCGGCCCGGATTGCTGAAACGGTCACCCCGGCGGTCGCGAATGGGATATTTAAGTGTATCCGTACCCGGATCGATCCGGCCTGTATCCTGAAAGGGCATACCGGCGGCAGCACTCTCTGTTGACATGAAAGTAGTCAGAACGGCAAGCAGGACCGAAGCAATAATGAAAGGTCGGGTAATACAGGTCACAAGTCTTCCTACAGCGTTGGTTAGGTATAGCTCTGCTCAATAGGCTAAAGAGATTTAAGTGCTTTCTTGATGATATCCTCAACTTGTTTCAGGTCCGGTTCGGCAGTTACTACCTTTTTTACGGCCTGTTCACCCGTATTTCTGGCGATACCCAGTGAGATCAGTGCATTTAACGCATCCTGCTCAAGGGAATTGCTTATCAAAGGGGAAATATTTGATCCTGAACCAGTCCTGCTCACTTTATCCCGCAGTTCAAGGATGATCCTCTCGGCTGATTTCTTTCCGATGCCTTTTACGCTTTCCAGCAATTTGGCATTACCCTGTGAGATAGCCCGGGAAATGTCTTCAGGTCTCAGGGAAGACAACATCATTCTTGCGGTTGCTGCGCCAACTCCACCCACACTGATCAGGTGAAGGAACATTTCCTTTTCTGCCGGTTCAAAAAAACCGTAGAGGGTATGTTTATCTTCCTGGATATGAAGGTGGGTAAACAGCACTCCTTTATCAAGCCCCTGGATCCGCGAATACGTATTCAGGCTGATCTGCACTTCGTAGCCAACCCCGTTCACGTCTACATGGACCATTGCCGGCAACTTTAATACAAATGAGCCTTTTAAGAAAGCAAACATCGGTGCGAAAATAGGGTTTTTCGGTTTAGGGTTTTGGGTTTTGGGTTTTGAGTTTCCGGTTTCGGGTTTCGGGTTTCGGGTTTTCCAAAGAAGAGGGTTTCTGAGTTACGAGTTTCCGGTTTCGTGTTTCGGGTTTCGGGTTTTCCAAAGACGAGGGTTTCGGAGTTTTCAGTTTCCGGTTTCGCGTTTCGGGTTTCGGGTTTTCCAAAGGCGGGGGTTACTGAGTTTTCAGTTTCCGGTTTCGCGTTTCGGGTTTTCCAAAGACGAGGGAGTGAATAGTGCGTGAGGTTGAAGAAATTCGAAAAGTTAGGGCTGGCTGCCAAAAAGACTAACCATCATTATAACAAACCAAACTTCGACTTTGGAAAACCCGAAACGCGAAACCCGAAACCGGAAACTCAAAACCCAAAACCCAAAACCCCAAACCTTTCATTACTTTTACGCACTTTTTTATCCGGAGTAAAAGAAAAAAATTAATGAGTCAGAAAATCACCGCAGCCATTACCGCCGTTGGAGGATATGTTCCCGAAGACAAGCTTACCAATTTCGATCTGGAAAAAATGGTGGAAACCAATGATGAATGGATACGTACTCGTACCGGTGTGTCGGAAAGAAGGATTCTGAAAGGTGAAGGAAAAGGCAGCTCCGACCTGGGGGCACCGGCAGTACTTGATGCCTGCCGCAAAAGAGGCATTGACCCTTCGGAGATTGACCTGGTGATCTGCTGTACCGTTACCCCTGATATGATGTTCCCGGCAACTGCCAACATCATCTGCGGAAAGATCGGCGCTACCAATGCTTTTGGCTTCGATCTTGAGGCCGCGTGCTCAGGTTTTCTTTACGGGGTTACCACCGGAGCAGCATTTATTGAAAGTGGCCGGTACAAAAAAGTAATTGTTGTGGGCGCCGATAAAATGAGCGCCATCGTTGATTACAGCGATCGCACAACCTGCATATTATTCGGCGACGGAGCGGGCGCTGTTCTTCTGGAACCTAACACCGAAGGGTATGGAGTGCTTGACAGCATTCTCAGAAGCGATGGATCGGGCGTCAATTATCTGCATATGAAAGCCGGAGGCTCTGTAAGACCTCCAAGTTATGAAACCGTCGCGGCCAAAGAACATTACATCTACCAGGAAGGTCAGGCAGTTTTCAAATTTGCAGTCAAAGGCATGGCCGATGTCAGCGCGGAACTGCTTGAAAAAAATAATCTTACCGGCGACGATATCGCATGGCTTGTTCCCCACCAGGCCAACAAACGCATCATTGATGCTACCGCAAACCGAATGGGCCTCTCACAGGACAAGGTCATGCTGAACATCCAGAAATACGGCAATACCACCGCTGCAACTATTCCACTTTGCCTGTGGGAATGGGAAAGCCAGTTGAAAAAAGGCGACAATATCGTATTGGCTGCTTTTGGTGGAGGATTTACCTGGGGTGCCACCCTGGTGAAGTGGGCGTATTAGTTCAGTAAATTTTCTTCATACTGTTCCAATTGATTTCCGGATTGCTTAAATTGGTTAAGAAACCATTAACCTTATGCCGCAAACCCAGGCCGATCACATTAGCGAACTCCGGAATGCATTCAAAAAAAACAAGCTTACACTCTATCTGGGAGCCGGCGTATCGCAGGCCAGCGGATTGCCAAGCTGGGAAGAACTGGTTCTGTCGCTCTATTTCACCACCCTCAAAGACGAACGGGTCATCTACGAGCTGCGGCCTTTCCCGAATTATCTATATGCACTTGCGGAATGGTGGATGAAGAAGAAAAAAGAACCGCTTGATATCATCATAAGAAAAATAAGAGCGGTCTATGACGAAAAAGATTTCGTCCGCTATCTTAAAACCACGCTCTACGCAAGCATGGTGGATCAATATACCATTGAAAATTTTCAGGCCGATGAATACCTGAAGAATGAGATGCTTAAAAAAAATTCTACCCTTAATGCCGTGATCGATTGCTGCAAGGCATCGGTCCCGGATCAGAAAGGCCTGCAGGCAATTGTTTCCTATAACTACGACAACCTGGTTGAGCTGACCCTTGCCAATGAAGAACTTTATGAACCAATCTGGAAAAACGGTCAGCTGCCCGACCCCGCAAAAATTCCCATCTATCACGTTCATGGTTACCTGCCACTGCAAGCGAATGACATTTCTTTAGAGGAAATCATTCTCTCGGAAGAGCAGTATAACAGTATGTCGCAGGATGCGTACTACTGGGGCAATTTTGTGCAGATGAATCAACTTACAAACACAACAGGGCTTATGATCGGGCTATCGCTGACCGACAGGAATATGAGACGGATCCTTGACGCCGTGCAGAAAATGCCCAAACAAACCTGCAATTATATTGTACTGAGAAGACCCAAATACAATGTTCCGCAGGAGAATGATGACGAAATGAGATCCATCCTTGCCAATTCAATAAAATATAAAGAGAAATTCGTTGGAGGAAGAATCAAAGACGAAGTTAAAGGCCCCCAACAGGTGCAACAGATCATAGAAGCGATCTATAAATTTGATGAAGAAGATTTTATAAATGGATTCAATACATTAGGACTAAAGGTCATTTTCATAAATGAGCACAAGGAGATCCCGGAATTACTAAAGAAGATCGCCGGCAAAAACTGACGCCAATATATTTTCCTCAGGTAATTTTCTTCCTGCTCCACACAATAAAATCCGTTTGTGGTATCTTCTGTTGTCCCAGTTGCCGGAGCATATTTACGATCTGGCCGCGATGATACGATCCATGATTCATAACGTGCATGATCACCTGAAATGTTGGCTGCTTGAACAGCTCACGCTTGAGACTATAATAACTGAAAACATGATCCAGCGCCATTTCCGTTGCCGACTGGATCCAATCTTCCCAGAGCCTATCCTGCAGCCCCAGCGCCTGCATAGCTTCTACAGTAGTTCCTGAAAAACTACCACTGGGCGCGGTTATCACTTCCTGCAGCTTCAGCCGTTGCCACCAGATACTTTCAGCGTCCCACATGTGAACAACGGTCAAATGAATGCTCCCAAAGCTGCTTGAAAGTTCCTGTTTCAGTAATTCTTCAGGTATTGTTGCCAACAATTCAGCTATTTTCTGGTTGGCCCAGCTATTATAGGCAGCGAGCTGCCGAAGTAACTCTTTCATCCCGAAAATCGGTTTACTTTTGAAAAGACTCAAGGATGAGCGAATTAACAAATAAACTTGACATGACCGATAAAAATCTTTCACTTGTTCAGGCCACAGGTTTCAGTTCACACGCTATTCACGGGGGTCATAAACAGGATCCCAACTATGCGCACCTCACTCCGATCTATGCATCGTCGACCTATGTTTTTGATACTGCAGAACAAGGGATGCGCCGTTTCAGCGGGGAAGAAGAAGGATATATTTACTCCCGCTGGGGAAATCCTACAATTTCAGAGGCCGAAGACAAGATCGGTGGTCTTGAAAGCTATAACCTTACCGACGGCAATGGTCAGCCTCTCCAACTGAAAAGCATTCTGCACTCGTCGGGCATGGCAGCCATTTGCACTATGATTCTCGGCAACACAAAAGCAGGCGACAAAATATTAACGCATTACTCGCTCTATGGTGGCACGCAGGAATTGTATCACAAAGTGCTGTCGTCGTTCGGCGTTGAAACGGTGGTGGAAGATCTTCGTGACCTGAACAAAGCCGAACAAGCGTTGAAAAAACATAAGAATATCAGTTTTGTTTATCTGGAAACACCCGCCAATCCCACCGTTCAATGCGTGGATATTGAAGCATTGGTCAAACTGGCAAAGCTGCATGGGAAAAAGGTTGGGTGCGACAACACATTTGCCACTCCCTATCTTCAGCAGCCTTTCAAATACGGGGTTGATTTTGTAATGCATTCCACCACCAAATTTCTAAACGGGCATGGTACTGCCATCGGTGGTGTGCTTGTTGGAAAAGACCTTGAATTTATGAATGGAGAATGTACCAAGGTGCACCGTCTGCTCGGCGGCAACAGCAATCCGTTCGACGCGTTCATGCTTATCAACGGAATAAAAACACTTGAAGTAAGAATGGACCGCCATTGCAAAAATGCGCTGGAGATCGCAAATTTCCTGGATGCGCATCCGGCTGTATCAAAAGTAAACTATGCGGGTCTTGCTTCTCATCCTGAGCATAAAGTTGCAATGAAGCAAATGCGTCATCCCGGTCCCATGTTAAGCTTCGAACTGAAGGGCGGCATTGGAGCCGGCGTTCGCTGCATGAACAAGCTGAGGCTTTGCTTGCGCACCGTATCGCTGGGCACTTGTGAGACGCTGTTGTGCCACCCGGCTTCCATGACACATGCCGGTGTTGCAAAGGAACAGCGCGACCTCTTCGGCATCAGTGACGGACTTGTAAGAATGAGTGTAGGCCTGGAAAATGTGGAAGATATTATCGCCGATCTGGACCAGGCTCTGAAAGCATAGATTATTCCTTAAGTTTGGAAACCAAAGCTATTACGATGAGAATATCAATTACACTGCTGTTACTGTTACCTGTATTCGCACATTCGCAGACTACCGACAAACGGTTTGCAACCATGGATACTTTTGTGAACCGCGTTCTGCAAGACTGGCGCGCTGCTGGTTGCGCGGTTGCCGTAGTGGAAAAAAACAAAATAGTTTACGCGAAAGGATTTGGTTATAAGGATTGGCAAAAGAAAATCCCTGTGACAGAGAACACACAGTTTGCCATTGGCTCGTGCTCAAAGGCTTTTACTTCTGCACTGCTCGGGATGCTGGTGAAAGATGGAAAGCTGGACCTCGACAAGCCTGTTCACGATTACCTTCCACAATTAAAGTTTCATAATGAATATCTGACCAATCATATTTCAGCGAGGGATCTGATGACTCACCGCACGGGTCTCCCGCGACATGATTTTTCATGGTATGGATCAACTACAAGCCGCGACAGCCTCCTGCACCGTATCCAATACCTTGAACCTTCCGCCTCACTTCGCGAGAGATGGCAGTATAATAACTTCATGTTTCTTGCACAGGGGGTACTTGCTGAAAAACTCTACGGCAACAAATGGGAAAACCTGGTAAAAGAAAAGATCTTCACTCCACTTGGAATGAACCGTTCAAATTTTTCGGTGAATGACCTGCAGAACGATCCCGATTTCACTTTCGGCTACAGGGAACAGAAAGATTCGGTAATCAAAATGGACTTCATGAACATTGATCCGATCGGGCCTGCCGGTTCAATCAACTCTACAGTAAAAGACATGGCAAACTGGGTGATCACCTGGATCAATGGCGGCAAATTCAATGGTAAAGAAGTTCTGCCGGCTTCTTATGTAAGTCAGGCTATTTCATCTCAGATGGTAATAAGCGGCGGATTACCCTCCAAAGAATTTCCTGATTTGCATATGAGCAATTATGGGCTGGCGTGGTTCCTGTCGTCCTATCGCGGGCATTACCGTGTTGACCATGGCGGCAACATTGACGGCTTCAGCGCAAACACTTCCTTCTTTCCGAGTGATAGTATTGGGATAATTGTACTTGTCAACCAGAACACATCGGCCGTACCCGGTATCATCAGGAACACCATTGCCGACAGGCTTTTCGGGTTGCAGTATCGTAACTGGAATAAATTTCAGAAAGACGCAGTACTTAAAAACAAAGCTGCTGCGCTTCAGAAAAAAAATACCGACAGTCTTAACAGGAAGATGAACACCAAACCATCTCACGATGCAGCTGCATATACCGGCGTTTATGAAAATCCCGGGTATGGAAAAGTGACTGTTGTGCAGGACAGGGATACTCTCTGGCTCAACTACAACAAGTTTGTGAGGAAGTGGTATCTGCGGCATTATCATTTTGATATATTCGAATCGATTTCGATTGAGGTGCCGGTTGAAGAGCAGGGAGGTGACGGCAACAAGGTCAGATTTATCACAAATAATAAAGGCGAGATAGGATCCATCGAAACACAAATGGAACCCGCTGTTAAGGATATTGTATTTACCCGCCTGCCCCCGGCAATCGAACTTACTAAATCAGATATTCAACAATATGTTGGAGACTATGAACTGCAGGGAGTAATAGCGAAGGTGTATATACGCGGAGAAAATACATTGATGCTGCTTGTACCCGGTCAGCCGGACTATGAACTGGTTGCAACAAAAAAACATGAGTTTGACATCAAGGCAGTGAAAGGCTTCAGTCTCAGGTTCGAAGCAAATGATAAAAATGAAATTACCGGTGTGAACTTCATTCAGCCGAATGGAACATTCAAGGCAACAAGGAAAAAATAAACAGCACCTTATTGCTTTACAACTATTTTAAAGATTTTACATCCGGGAACTCCGTTTTGCGTCATACCCTGCACTATAATTGCATAGATACCTGGAAGGTCTGAAGTATAAAAACTTCCTGCGGCAAAGCCATCATTCTTTGAGGTAAGTCGTCCATTCCAGTATAACACGTTTCTCACATCAGGCACGCGGCTGTTCTTTTTTTCTGCAGTACTATAATCCGGCTGATAAAATTCCCGCTGCAGCTGCAATCCCTGGAATTCTATTACCAGGGCGGCCGGATCCAGTTCAAAACCTGCGAGGTCGCCGTCGTAAGTAGAGTAACTGACAATGCCGCTATTGGTAAGATCACCCCAGAAGTATTTGCGAGTGAGCACATCAATTTTCTTCACCTTTAACGGATCAAACGCGATGATCCTGTCAACATCAAAAAGCGGAACGCCATCCAGAAGCACCAACGGATCACCACTGAAATAAAGTTTAGCAGGAAGATTCAGCACTTCGTAATGAAATCCATTCTTGTCTTTTCTTACTCTGACCGCGTCAACAAACTCGCGCATCACTTCCTCCATTGTGGGAAATCTTGTGTAATCGTCCAGATAGAATGTTTTATCAGGCTTTCCAAAGAATGAAAACGTATCTGAAAGAATAGGCGGAAGAAATTGCTGCGCGCTGGTCGACTTAAACGAATTGGAAATTCTGGCATTGAGATGATGAAAGTTCAGCTGATCCTTCCATTCTTCCCGAAGTAAAAACCGCTGCAGCGTTATTGAATCGGGCTTTGAAAAATATGGGTCTGTTATATCGATCCTGTAGCGGTTGTGGTTACTATCGGTTTGCAGTACAAGTCCCTGCGGGCCGTAAATATTCCTGGCCACAAATACCGACTGTCCGCGGGGATCGCTTATTGAATTACTTACCTGAAACCGCTGGTCAGCAAACGAGAGGTAACTCAATATGCCGGAAGCCGGTTTCCCTGTACTTTTTTCAGTCACCCTCGCATTAACTGTCAGACCTTCCAATTCGGGCAGAAATTCAAAAACAGGTTTGCGGTTCGCTTCAAGTTCTTCCCAGCGGAATCTCCTCCAGCCGTGTGTGAGCATCAGATTATCGATGGCGGCATTCACTTCCGCTGAAGGTTCATTGAAATAAAAAGCGGGCGATTCAACTGTTCCTGAAAGATCTGACGTAAGCCAGAAATATTGATCAATGGAAGTAACATCTGAATGCTGAAGCGAATCGATCCGGAATACGGCAACTGAAACATCAGCGTTCACAGGTTGCGATTTTTCGTTCTGCAATTGAAGATTGAGGTTCACCAGTGACCGGGTGTTGTATTCCGCATTTTCCAGCTTTACCTTAATATTCAATTGACTTGCTGGTTTTTTGAAAACCAGGCGTTCACAAACGGGCCGACGATCTTCATTAAATATTGTGAGATGAGAAACACCTTCTCCCAACTGATCCTTACTCACCTCCCATTCAGCAGTTCCGTTATTCAAACGACTCACTGCAGCTAACTTTACATCCCGCCTTGTGTGGCTTACCAGGTAAATAGTTGATGCCGTACTCCTTTCCGCTGACTGAACAGTTATTTTCAGTTTATTGTTATCAATATCGCTAACGCGCATAATGAATCCCCGTTCATGTATCTGCGGTAAGACCGAAGGAAAAGTTGTTCCGTTACTGAGGCGGATAAATGCCTTGTACGTCGAACCCCGGTCTGGTTTAAAATCGAAGCTGCCAATTCCGAACCTGCCGGTAGTGAAGCGTGATACCGTATCATTGTTCTCATTAACAATGATACCATCGCCATCCATTCCCTTTCCATACTGATCGGTAATATGAAACGCGAGCCGGCCTGTTAATCCATAAACCATATTCCCGCCTTCCGGAAAAAAATTAACGCGGTATGCTTCAGGTTTCTCAAGCTGCATCCAATCGGGCCGTTTTGAAGTGTTGACAATGGTTACCTCCTTTTGAAAAAAATAAACCTTGTCAAAATTCTTCATCCAACTGGTATAAGCTCTCAGCAGATAATTTCCCGAAGCAATGAATGCAGGCAGCTGCAGTGAACCATTGCCTTCGCCATTTTCCTTAGCGAGACCGATCTTTACCTGCAGCAGTGGTTTCGCTTCATGATCCAGCAATTCAACATAGGCAACTTTGCTTATGTTTAATGGTCTGTGTGAACCGGCATCTGAATAATAAAGCTTAAACCAGATTGTTTCACCTGCTATGTAAAAATCCTTATCGGTATGCGCAAATAATTTCTCGTGCGGTACGAGCTGGTTATATTCAATTAACCGCTGAGTAATACCGGTTGGATCTTCCTGCGAATATGCGCGCGTAAATGCAAATAAGATCGCAAGCGAACACCGGCTTAATAATAAAATCTTCTTAAGAATTGTTCCCGCCATAGTAATTAATTACCAGAATGATGGCTTTTGGTTAGTTCCGCCAAGACGCCTGCAATCGAGGCAGATCTTTTTGGCAAGCGCGATGCTGCCGGAGGAGGTGAAATAATATGGTCCGTATGATGTATCAGGATAATTCAGGATCAGATAATTGGTTGGGTTCTGAGGAGTGAATATCAACGCGCAGTCGATGGATGAGAAACCTCCGGTCCAATCGGTCAACTGCGACTTAGCTATGAAAATCCGTTGCTGCTGAACTGTAGATACGCTAACAAATCCAATTACGGGTTCTTCCGCATCATTTGCATTGCGGATGTTCCCTTTCAGTTGTGAAGGCTGAGCGTCGAAGAGGGTGCCCAGTTGCTGCGTATTCTTTTGAAGTATCTCCCAATACCTGTATGCTTCTTCGGTCATTGCATACTGCCGTACCAGTATGCTGTATCTTATACCGATCTTATCAGAATGCTGCGGTATCACAGTTACGGGCGCGTGGTCAATGACATCCTCGCTTAACCTGAGTGAAGAACCCAAAGCAATCTTTTTTGATTCGGCCTGATTCCAGCAGTTATAAATCTGGTTTGCCGGATCAATAAAAAAGATAAGCCCATTGCTCCAGCCAAGGTCTGTTTCATGCACTGAGCGATATTGCCAGGTTTCTGTAAAATCCCAACGATAATAACGCGTATTATTTAATGGATCATGTGTGTTGGCATAAATAGTTACGTCCTTGTCCTGCCTCCATGTTATGCTATCAATGGCGGGTGAAATCTTCAACGGTACAAAATCCGACAGATAAGACTTCCCATCTACTGTTTGAATTTTCAGCCGGTATGTATGCGAAGGGTTTAGTGTCAATGGATCCGATATATATCTGCCCGCTGCTGTTTCATGTAAAAAAAACAGTCCGCCCGAACCCGATTCAATCTGAATCTGTGCCGCGCTTACAGGATCGGTTAAAAATGTATCCAGAAGATTCCGGGTTCGCGATAAATTAATGGTGGTGATGGAACCAGGCGTGGCATTTATAACACCTTCAACAACCAGATAACGGTTTGGCGCCTTGATCACCGGGGGCTCATATGCCTGCCGGCAGGCCACCATTATAAAAAGACAAATGATCGTATATCTTAAATGCATTTTCATCAGAATCGAAAATTATAGGTCACGAATGGGATCAGCGTCCCGAATACTGAAAGCTGATAACCTTTTATAAAACCGTTTTCCTGCACGAAATAAACCGAGTAGGCATTCTTTCTTCCGGTGAGGTTATAAACTCCGAACGACCAGGAATTATGAGTAAGCTGTTTGATCCGGTGATTTCCTTCGATCATAAAGGAAAGGTCGAGGCGGAAATAATCCGGTATCCGATACTTGTTCCTGTCGGAGTAGTAAACACGCTGTCCTCCCGCAAAATCAAAAATCGCCAGTGGAAGTGTCAGCGGTCTCCCGGTACTGTAATTGACACCAAGAGAAATGCTGTAACGATGCGAGAACCTGTAGTTACCAATGAAGTTTGCGTTGTGGGGTTTGTCGTGATTGGCCGGATAATACTTACCTCCATTAACAGCCTCGCCCGCAAGCGGATCGTTTGACTGCAGCCTGATCCTTGAATATGCATAGCTCATCCATCCATTCAGCTTACCCGATGTTTTTTTGATAAACAACTCTGCGCCGTATGCGACGCCTTTTGAGCTTATAATATCTGTTTCAATATGATGATTCAATATCAGCACTGCTCCACTCTTATAATCCAGGTAGTTTTTCATCTGTTTGTAATAAACTTCTATGGAAGTTTCGATGGTATTAGACTTGAAATTTTTATAAATACCCGCCGACACCTGGTTGCCAGACTGAGGTTTGATATATGCATCGCTCAGCTTCCACACGTCTGTCGGAGAAATAGCATTTGTATTCGATAACATATGAATGTACTGGCGAAGCGAATTGAAGCTGAACTTAACCGAAGTATTTTCAGATAAACTGTACCTGAGTGTAAACCTGAATTCAGGGTTACCATATGTCTTTATAACTTTTCCGCTGTTGTATGCAATGGTGTCGAGTATTGTATTCCTGTTCCTGGGCAAGCCTTCGGCATACCTAAACTGCTGATGAGGGCCCAGGTAATTGAAAACTGAATAACGGATACCCGCACTTACTGAAAGGTCGGGCGTAATGGTATATTCGTCACCCGCGTAAATTGCCGTTTCAAGCGCCTGTTCCTGCTGAAGCTTGTCGGGCGTAACCAATGACTGTTGGCCGGATGGTTCGAAATTTCCCGGTGAAAGTTTATAATAAATTGAAGTAAGGCCGAATTTAATAAGATGATCAGGTCCGGCTGAATAACTGAAATCAGTGCGAAGATTTAGTTGGTTAATGCCAAATGTAAGTTTGAACGCGTTTGATTTGTTACTCTCGCTTGAGACCTTATACTGGTAATTATCAAATCCGGCGGTGAAGAGTCCGTAAATCTTGTTATTGAAAATGTGTTTCCATTTAACATTCACATTCTTATTGCCGTATTTATATAAAGTATCGTTATTCAGCCTGAACTGGTCGTTACTCAGATACCCGTTAAAGTAAATGCTGTTCTTTGAGTTGATGGTGTGGCTTACGTGGAGGTTAAGATCATGAAATGATGCTTTGCTGTTCTTATAGGCCGAATTCGGTATGAGTCCCAGAAGCCAGTTTGAATAACTGGTTCTTCCGCTCGCAACGAATGTTGACCTGTCTTTCACAATGGGCCCTTCAATTGTGAGCTTGCTCGTAAGCGGACCGATTCCACCTGTTCCAGACAATTTTTTACTATTGCCTTCCTTGGTAGTTACATCCAGTACCGACGACAGTCGTCCGCCGTATTTCTCAGGAATGGCGCTCTTGTATAATTCAACCGACTTAACAACATCGGGGTTAAAAGCAGAGAAAAATCCAAACAGGTGCGAAGGATTATAGATGGTAAGGTCGTTCAGAATGATCAGGTTCTGATCGGCCGATCCGCCGCGCACATTAAATCCTGTACTTGCCTCGCCAACAGTGGTTACACCCGGAAGCGTAAGCACTACCTTCAGAACATCTGCTTCACCAAAAACTACCGGTACCTGTTTGATTGTTTTGATGGTTAGCCTGTTTGCTCCCATCGATAAAGAGCGGGTATTGGAAGTTCGCGCGGCAGTAACGATCACTTCTTTCAAACTGGGAATATATTCTGCCAGTTCAATGTTTAGCTGACCTGTTGAATATAACATCAACTGCCGCGTGGTGTTCTTCATGCCAACACTGGTTATCTGCAACTGGTGCCTGCCCGATGGAAGCGTGATGGAATAATACCCAAACTGGTCTGTCAGCACACCCACTGCCATGCTATCGATATAAATTGAAGCGCCGGGAATTGGTTCACCTGTCTTGATGTCTTTTACATATCCCGCGAGTGTAACCTTTTCTTTCGTTTGCGCGGATCTCTGTCCTATCTCATACAATTTGTTTTCCGCAGGAGCCTTTATCTTTTCCTTTACGCGCGTTTCTGTCAACGGTTTCACAATAGTGACCGTATCTTTTATAGTTCTGTCGCGTTCAAAGAAATCATCGGGCAGCGACGACTGCAATGGTACATTCCTGGTAACATAAATGCTTGCAGGTTGTCTGATAACAAAATGAAAAGGCGTATTATTAAAAACCTGTTTCAGCAGTTCATCAACCAAAATATCATTGGCTACTATGTTGACTGTAAAACTGTCCAGATCGGAAGGATCATAATAAAACCGAAATGAGGAGTTTTGCTCTATCTGTTCAACGAAGCTGCTGAACTTTGCATTGGTAAAGGTCCCCGATATGCGGTTCGATTGCTGGCCCAATCCAGTTCCCCGGATCAGGAAAATGAACAGGCAAATACACAGGAAAGCATATCTCCTATTCATTGGCCAGTATTTTTTAAAAGCGAATAATAGCTCACTGTCTTAATGATCGCCTGTTCAAAGTTTTTCCTGAAATCAATACGCTTCTCCTTCCAGAATGTTTTAACCGGCTCGCTTTTATCACGGAATATTTTCAACAGATCCTTCCTGTTTGCAACAGGGTGAAACCAACCATCTTTATATACGAAATATGAATGGTACTCGATGAAGTCATACTTCCCGTTCTCACTGATATTACGCGCAACCTGTTTTTTTCTTTTTACATAAACCTTTACTTCATCGTTTAGCACCAGGTCATAAATATCAACTGGAAGGAGGTTTTTATTGGTTGTGTCGCCGGTGAACCTGACAAAACGATGGTTCCCTATTTCGAAAAAATCGATCCTGTTGTTATCCAGTTTTATGATCTGCATCCTTATGCCTCTTATCAGCACTTCATTTGCCACCAGGTCGTATATCATCGGAATATCTTTGTAAACTATGCCCTCATAGCTGATATTGCCATTGCGGAATTCAGCAATATCCCAGAACGGAGTGCCATTTGTCATGGGATAGGAAGCGGTATATTCGGTACCATTGTACAAATTTGCCGAGGCTCCAACCGAAGCCATATAAATTTTATAAATATGTTTGTAGGAAGTATCAATACTGACAGGAACAGGACTCATCGGTTGCGCAGCGGTGGTGCAACAAATAAGGGAAAGCAATAATACGAAGAGAGTTCGCTGGAGCTGATACGCCCGGGAAAGCCTATTACAGGGAATATTTCGCTTCATTCGGTTATGGCAGGGATGGTCTGATGAATTTACTGAATTTAGCCATATAAACTGTCAATTGATGGTCGCATGTTTTTGAACGGTAACATGGATGTTCAGATGATTATCAAATTTTGTGATCAGCGTTAAAATGATCTATTAATGACAACAGAACAAATTCAAATCAGACGGGCTGTAAAAGAAGATTGCCCGCGTATGCTTGAACTGATTAAAGAACTTGCGGTATATGAACGGGCTCCGGATGAGGTTACCGTTACGCTTGAACATTTTACGAAGAGCGGTTTCGGTCCAAATCCTGTGTGGTGGGCATTTGTAGCCGAAGAGAATGGAGTGATCGCGGGATTTGCATTGTATTACATCCGTTATTCCACCTGGAAAGGGCAACGAATGTACCTGGAGGATTTTATTGTTACAGATGAACACAGGGGAAAGGGAATCGGAAAACTTTTGTTCGACCGGCTTATCATTGAAGCACGGGAAAAAGGTTGGAATGCTATCGGATGGCAGGTGTTGAAATGGAATGAACCTGCCATCAATTTCTATAAGAAGTACAATGCTGCGTTAGACGGCGAGTGGTATAACGGCTCTATACCCATCAACGTTCAGCCTACATCAGCTTAAAGTTGTCGAGGAACTTTGTATTGAAGTCGCCATTGCGGAACCTTTCGTCCTTCATCAGCTGCAGGTGAAAAGGAATGGTTGTCTTTACCCCTTCAATTACGTATTCGCTCAATGCGCGGTGCATCGTTGCTATGGCTTCCTCACGGGTACGGGCAACCGCAATGATCTTTCCGATCATTGAATCGTAATACGGAGGAATGGTGTATCCTGCGTAAACATGACTGTCAACACGAATGCCATGTCCTCCCGGCTGGTGCAATACGGTTATCCTACCCGGGCTCGGTCTGAAGTCATTGTACGGGTCTTCTGCATTGATGCGGCATTCTATCGCGTGCATTTCCGGTTCATAATTTTTCCCGCTGATCGGTTCACCGGCTGCAATCTTGATCTGTTCTTTTATGAGGTCGTAGTTTACAACTTCTTCTGTTACGCAATGTTCTACCTGGATACGCGTATTCATTTCCATGAAATAGAAATTGCGGTGTTTGTCGACCAAAAACTCAATGGTACCAACACTTTCATAATTGATAGCCGAAGCAGCCTTGATAGCGGCTTCCCCCATGCGATGCCGCAATTCAGGGGTCATGAATGGTGATGGTGATTCTTCTACAAGTTTCTGGTGTCTTCGCTGTATTGAGCAATCCCTTTCACTGAGGTGACAAACTTTTCCGTACTGATCGCCTGCGATCTGAATTTCGATGTGCCTGGGTTCCTCCACGAATTTTTCCATATACACACCATCGTTCTTGAAAGCAGCGGCGGCTTCTGCCCTGGCGGTTGTGTATGCTTTTTCCATTTCGCTGTCTTCCCACACCACACGCATGCCCTTTCCACCTCCTCCGGCTGTAGCCTTGAGGATGACAGGGTATCCTATTTCCTTCGCGATATGTTTGGCCTGCTCCACACTTTCCAGCAATCCTTCACCACCGGGAACAACCGGCACTCCGGCCTTGATCATGGTTTCCTTGGCGGTGATCTTATCACCCATGGCGCGGATCATTTCCGGCCGTGGCCCGATAAATTTGATATTGTGCTCCTGGCAGATCTCTGAGAATTTTGCATTTTCGGCAAGGAAGCCATAACCCGGATGGATTCCATCCGCGTTGGTTATTTCCGCGGCAGCCATCAGGTGAGGAATGTTCAGATAGGAATCACTGCTTTGGGGTTTACCTATACAAACTGCTTCGTCGGCAAACCTGACGTGCAGGCTATCCTTGTCGGCAGTTGAGTACACGGCAACTGTCTTGATACCCATTTCACGACATGTACGAATAACTCTAAGCGCAATTTCTCCTCTATTGGCTATCAGAATCTTTTTGAACATTCAGTTTTATTTGATGAGGGACATTAGCTGATCAGCTTCAGCTCGTTAGCTAAATGATTAAGCCGGATCCACCAAAAACAGGGGTTGATCGTATTCTACAGGCGATGCGTCTTCGGCCAGCACCTTCACGATCCTTCCTTTTACTTCACTTTCAATTTCGTTGAAAAGTTTCATGGCCTCGATAATGCATACAACCTTACCCGGCGTTACCTCGCTTCCAACTTCTACAAATGACGGCTTGCCTGGCGATGCGCTGCGATAGAACGTACCGATCATCGGGCTTTTGATGGTGACATAATTATCTGAGCTTTCCACAGCCCTCGGCTTTTCGGCCGGAACAGCAGGTTGGGAAGCCTGTGGTTGAGAGGGAGCGTGTGATGGGGCATGAGGCATGCTCATGGGTTGCTGCATAGCAGGTGCAGCGATGATATGTTGAGTAGCTTCTGATTTCTGTTTTATAGTAAGATGAAAGCCTTTCTCTTCAATCGTCAATTCACCGATATTGGATTTGTTGACCATGCGGATCAACTCCTGTATTTGCTTGAAATCCATAGCCATATTGTTGGTTTTGGTTTTAAGAGCCTACTCTTTGGCAGGGTTGTTTTAAAACAGGTCGGCTAAGATAAGGAAAAGTAACTACCACTATCAACTATTTCACCCTCTCTACGTACTCGCCTGTTTTTGTATTGATCCGGATTAGTTCGCCCTCATTCACAAAGAGGGGGACCATTACCGTTGCCCCGGTCTCGATTGTGGCTGGCTTAAGTGTCCGGGTGGCGGTATCACCTTTTACGCCGGGCTCACTGTAAGTTACCTTCATTACGATCTTATCGGGTAATTCAACTCCCATCGGAAGTTCGGTTTCTGTATTGATCAATACACCTACTTCCTGACCTTCTTTGAGGAACTGGGGAGCGTCGACCATGGTTTCCTGAACCGCGATCTGCTCAAAGGTCTCATTATCCATAAAGTTATAGCCGGACTCATCTTTATAAAGATATTGATAGGCTTTGCGTTCCACTCTTACCGGAAAGATGTTCTCTCCGCTGTTCCAGGTTTTTTCAATAGTACGGTTATTATCCAACCCCTTCAGCCTGGCCCATACTTTCGCGGCGGCCCTGGCGGTCTTGTTCTCCCCGAATTCCACTACCGTGTATAAGCTGCCATCGAGCTTCAGGATCATACCGCGACTGATATCTGATGTAGTTGCCATAATCGGTTTACGATTTGAGATTTGAAATTTTAGCTTTTTAAGCGGCGTCAAAACTAAAGGAAAAAAATTACAATTAGGGGATTTGAGGATTTGAGGATTAGAACATTATATAATTAGATAATTAGATAATTTGAGGATTTGAGGATTGGGGGATTTGAGGATTGGGGGAGTAATAGGGATTATTGAAATCAGAATGGGCGAAAAGTATTTCGCCCATTAGTTGAGTTGAGTTTATTTTGGCTCAGAGGTTGGGTTGTTCAAGTACGCGGAAATAGCGCTTATTGAGAAGCTTGCGTTCATTTCCCTGTTTTTTGTAGATGTGCACCTGCACGTTGCCAAGGTTTTCTGCAATCGCATAGTATTGTCCATCGCGTTTGATGATCCTTCCGCCGGTCATGGTAACTTCAATCTGGTCGTCGGGCACGCCCTCAACTTTAATGACCAACGGGTTTTCTATTCCGAGGTATAAAGTATTGCGCAATATCCTTTCCTCTTCGGCTTCTTCTATGGTGCGGACAGATTTTTTACTCAGATAAACATTTTTATTGTTCACGTTTTCTTTGGTGACAAGATTGAATAAAGAATTGTAATTCTTCTCCCCTAACTCGTCGAGCAATTTTCTATCGTGAATGATCTCTGTAGTTGAAACCCGGTTTGAATTCGAAACTTTTTTAACATCATCAGCGGAAGCTTTCTTTCCATTTATATAATATACGGGATTTGCTTTCGGTTGCTCTTTTACATACCAGTGTTTTTCAATCGCATGAATCACGATCTGGTCTGCATATAATACATTCTCTTTTTTGTTCTCTATCACCTTCACACTTGCTGGTTTTCCTTCACTGCTATTTAGATAGATAACTGGCTCAGAAGGTGCGTCCTTTTGCGGGATCTGTTTTACCGGTTGAGTTTTATGGATTGGTTTCTCTACCCGGGGAACCTCAGTAAGTTTCAGGATATTGCCATATTTTTTTTCTGCTTCCGCTTTATCCTTTGGATCAGTGAGATTATATTTTTCAGTTGATCCGTCTTTCAGCCGAAGGATCATAATATTATTATCCAGTTCAAGGCTTTTCACACCATCCGGCAGTTTTGGCGCTGCAGGTGGAACAGGCTTACCATGAGGCGCTGTAGCCGGAGCAGGCACCTCATGAATCGTTGCAGACTGAACAGACTTTCCATGAGGTGTTGAAGGCTGAACAGGCTTTCCATGAGGCGTTGGAGGTGTTGGTGGCTTTGGCGGATCAGGCAGGTCGCCATATTTTTCTTTGAACCTGGCCATTGACTCCTTATCAGTTAGGCTATAGGTTTCCAGTGAACCA
Source organism: Chitinophagaceae bacterium (assembly GCA_036402175.1). Classification (GTDB taxonomy): domain Bacteria; phylum Bacteroidota; class Bacteroidia; order Chitinophagales; family Chitinophagaceae; genus DASPKM01. The sequence goes on from DASWTK010000352.1 coordinate 24,101, forward strand.
TCTTTTTTCCTGATCAATACATTTTTGTTACGCCACATCAATGCGTTTACATCGGGATTTCGCTTATAGAACTTTTGCAGTTCATCATCCTGGAAAACTAAAGTTATCGGTTCTTCCCTCACCTCATGGATAAGTCGTTGTTCCGTTGTAACTTCTGTAATGACAGGTATTTCACTGATCTCTTCTTCAACCTCGCCTGGTTCGGTTGGAATGGGTACACCGGTCACTTCAATGGGCGAAGTTGGCGCTGATGGCGAAGGTGGAGCGGGCGGCGGTGGAATAACAGCTGGTATGCTGCCATACATCGCCTCAAATTTTCTGATCTCATCCTTATTGTTGAGCAGGTAAACCTCACGCTTACCATTTTTCTTGTAAAGAATAATTTCATCATTATCTGACCACGACACTTCTTTTACAGCCGGGTTACGTTTATAAAATTCCTTCAATGAGATCACGGGAACTTCAAAGAGTTCATCTCCGGGGATCAGTTGACCAGACAAAAGGTTTTTCCTTTCAGGAATTGTATCTGTTCCTGCATTTTTATACCATCCATCATTGTTACGGAATGCTACCAACAGTACCGCCAATAGTGGCAGCACAAAAAGAAACTTGACCAGGTGCAGCCTGGCGCTCTTGATTCTGTTCATCATGGCTATGCGTTTTTTTAAAGACGAAAAATTGAAATTGTTTGCTATACTATATTGAGAGCTTCCAATTACTTTAAGCAAGTGATACTGATAAGTTTTGCGGTCAAGTCCATTGTTCAGAACTGCCTGATCAGCGATGAATTCAAGATTCTGCCTTATCGCATGCCGGATCAGCCACGCAAATGGATTGTACCAGTTCAGAACACATAATATCTCGCTCAGCAGTATGTCGAACGAATGCTTTTGTTTTACGTGTACAAATTCATGCAGAATGATGTCGTGCAATTCTGCTTCATTGTGCAATGATGTATTTAAATAAATTGACTTACCGAATGAAAAAGGGATCACGTGTTCATCCACATGAAATACATCTACATCCGGGTGATACAGTTGTACCGCGTTTTTCCTTATCCGCCTGAGTGAATACCATTGTATAATAAGCCGGATTAATAATATAACTGATCCCACAGCCAACAAAATAACAACCGGCAACAATGGATTGAAAGTGTTTGCGGGTGCAGTTGCGGTAACTTCCGCGTTTAGCTGAATGACTGGAATGAACTTTACCAGTTTGGTTTCCTGCAATTCAGCTTCGGGCACATATTTATAAAGGTTAATGAATGGGATGAAAAAAGCTGCTACCGGATAGAGGATAAGATAACGGCGATTCCATTGGTAAAAAGTGAGGGGACGCAGAACGAGCCTGTAAAAAATGAATACCACGCCCAGGGCTATCGACAATTTTAGCAGGTATTGAAAGAGGTCGTGCATAAACTAATTTTTAAGATTTGCTTTTGCCTGATTCTATCAGCTCTATGATCTCCTTCAATTCTTTCGGGCTTAGTTTTTTTTGCTGCACGAAGAAGTTGACCAGTTCCTTATAAGAGTCGGAAAAGTAATTTTTGACCACACCGTTCATAAAGTTCTTCTTGTAATCCGCTTCGCGTAAGGCGGGCTTATAGATATAATTGTTGCCAAAGAGGCGACTGCTGAGATAGCCTTTTTTTTCAAGATTCTTAACTGTGGATGCAAGGGTAGTATAGGGAGGTTTCGGATCGTCCATTGCATCGAGCACCTGTTTCACGTTTCCTTCGCCGACTTTCCAGAAGGCCAGCATGGCTTCTTCTTCCTGGCGGGTTAATTTTTCCATATCTACGAAATTTTCGTAAATCTACGGAAATTTCGTAATTGGGCAAATTTTTTTTGATTTTTTTGAAATCATTAGGAAATCAATTAGCCAATTTTGCCAATAAGCCAATAAGCAAATTTAGATTAGCCAATTTTGCCAATAAGCCAATTAGCAAATTAGGAGTTGGTTAATTATTGGGTGTAAATTGGATGACAGTAATTGAATAGTAATTGAATATTTGTAAAAATTATTCAGTTAAAGCTACCCGGCTGTTAAACCAATTTGCTAATTGGCTTATTGGCAAAATTGGCTAATTGATCATTTGCTTATTGGCAAAATTGGCTAATTACCTCATCCCCTGATCGGTTCTTATCTTTACGCAAATTTCTCCCCATGAAAAAACTACTTATCCTGCTTT
>DASWTK010000353.1:0-8265 GCA_036402175.1 Chitinophagaceae bacterium
TTAGTTTTCCTTCAAACCATTCATCTGTGAATTCCCAGATGGAACCCGACAAACGGTTTATGGTATCTACAGATAAACCCATTGCCTTCCCAACATCCCTGATAGCTCCTTTTTGATGCTGCTGTGTGACTGTTGCTACGATGGCTGCCCTGTCACGGCCATATTTGCGGTAGATGTATTGAATAACTTCTTCACGACGTTCATGTTCAAAATCAACATCAATATCAGGTGGTTCATTCCGGGCGGCAGATATAAACCGTTCGAAAAGCAGGTCAAATTTGGATGGGTTAACAGAAGTGATGCCAAGACAGAAACAAACAGTTGAATTGGCCGCCGAACCGCGCCCCTGGCAAAGAATGCCCTGCTCTCTCGCATATCGGACAATGTCGTAAACCGTAAGAAAATATGCGGCATAATTCATCTGTTCAATAAATGCAAGCTCATGATTGATCGCATTTATTGTTTTTTCGGGGATGCATTCACCAAAATGCTGGCGCGCTCCTTCCCAGGCAAGGAAAGTGAGTTCTTCCTGCGGAGTCCGCCCTTCGCTTGTTATTTCTTCAGGGTATTCATATTTCAACGAATCGAGTGAAAATGTGCAAGCGTCAACTATTTCCTGTGTTCGGTGAATTGCCTGCGGATACTGGCGGAACAGTCTTTCCATTTCATTTGCGGGCTTAAGATATCTTTCCGCATTGGGATGTAATTTGTAACCTGCAGTATGGATCGTGCATTTTTCCCTTATACAGGTCAGAATATCCTGTAACTCCCGCCTGTCAGGATGATGGTAGTGCACATCGTTTGTGGCTATCATGGGAATACGAAACGATGAAGACAATTGTGAAAGACGATAGAGAAATTTTGCATCATCACCAAGATAATACCGGGATGCAGCTATATAAAGGTTGTCGCCAAAAGCATAACGATAATCCTGCAGTGCCTTTTTAAAGGGAGCGTCAAAGTCGAATTGATCATTCAATACATCCGGGGGAAGCACTATGAATTTTATTCCATTTGAATGCAGGAATACATCGGCTGTATATAATTTGCAATCACCTTTTTCCGCACGAAGATTTCCATTAGTGATCAGATTGCTGAGTAAAGAATAAGCCTTGCAGTTAGTAGGGTAGGCAAGCAGGCTGGGACCATCCAGCAAATCGAGGCGGCAGCCAGGGATGATGCGAATGCCTTTTTTCTTAGCCGCAACATGTGCACGTACCAGGCCGGCAAAACTGTTTCTGTCGGTAATCGCTATTTCCTTATATCCCAGATCCGCTGCCTGATCTACCAGTTCTTCGGGGTGCGAGGCACCCCGAAGGAAGCTGAAATTTGTCGTCACCTGTAATTCTGTATAATTCATGCGCCTCTATTTCATGAAAAAAAACCATGAATGAACCACTGATAAGATCTGTCTTCTGAATAATGCCCTGATCGGAACAGCCAGTACCTTAGGCCATCTTCGGCTTCTACATAATAATAATCGCGGTGTTGCCCTTGTTGCATCCACCATTCCTGTTCAATTCGTTCAGGCCCGTCGGCCTTTACTATTTTATGCAACTTGCCTTTGTAACGAAACAACATGGGAGGATAATCGGGAATTGGCGCGGTAACCTGAATGGGTTCAGGCTTTGGTAAAACCTGCAGTGGCCGTGGCCTGTCGACTTTCCAGGTTGAATTTAATTTTTCATGAATTGAAGTGGCTGGTTTCATCGATCTTTCCGGCCAGTAATGTTCATCCGGAATGTAACGATGAATATGATCCGGACCGAATTTGCAAACCATCCGGTCGAGCAGTTCTGATAAGGCAACATCATTTAGCCCTGATCCGCTCTCCCAGAGTTTTTCCTGTACCGCAGAAACGTCTTCCACTTTATCAGCCTCAAGAATAAATAATTCAATACCTAAAGCTGGTTCAATGTCACACAGTTTAACTTCAAACAGCTTGAAAATGTGACTGGCATTATGTGTACCGCGGTTGGTGCCAATTTCGATCTTTTCAATTTTTCCATCCACGCGAAAGCCTTTGAACACTGCTATCCTGAGTCCTTTTCCTTCGTGTTTAAGGCGATGGCACATTGTTTCAAGCAATTGCTTTAATGCTATTTCAATACCGGTTGCTGTTACAATGGGTTCAAGACAAGGCAATCGTTCGATGTAAGCTTCAATTGGCTGTTCAGGTTGCAAAAATTCTTCCTCATCGCCCAGTGCCTGATCCAGCCTTTTTATTAAATGCTGACCAAAACGCCGCCTCAGCGCGGAACGGGGCATGTTTATAAAATCATTTATCCGCCTTAATCCCAGTTTTTGTAATCGAACCACAGTTTCAGTTTCCAATCTGAGTGCAGCGGGTGTCAGAGAAAGTAAAGCATTTCTTTGTTCGTCATTTTTTATAATGGGTGACTCAAGCCCGTAACGGGAGATTGCCCAGGCTGTACCGATCGTATCGGCCATGGATACCCGAACATTGTAACCTAAACTTTTTAATCTTGTTTTGATATCGCTTACGTATGCTTCTTCACTTCCCCAAAGGTGAGCGCATCCTGTAGCATCAAGTATAAGTCCGTCAGGCAGGTCAAGCGCTACTACAGGAGTATAGCGGACACACCATTCTGCGATCCCCTTAAGTAGTTTCGCCGGATGCTGCGGCTTGTCATTCAAAACCTGCAATGAATGATTAATGGCCCTGGCATCGGCCACGGCTATACCGTTATCGATACCTTCAGCCTTTGCAAAAATGTTTGCAGCTGTAACAACCATCCGTCCGTGATCAGGTGCTGCTAACACAAAAGGGATTCCATGAAGTACTGGCTGGCGAATGGTGAACCAGTCTGTCATCAGGTAACGGAACCATATTGCAACATATCGCTTTTGCATATCACCCTGTTTTCTTGTGCTGCACTATTTGTATCGGAGTGGAATTGCAGATGTGGAAATTTCGTATTGGGCTCCATTCAATTTTCCAGGAACCAGGCGTACCGTTACGGATCTTTAATAATTCAACATTCCATCGGGGAAACCCAACGCCAGGCATATCATTTTCCAGCATACTGGGTAACGATGTGATGCGCCATCTTGCAATACTGGCAGTTATATTGGGCTTATGGAAGTTTTTGCGAATTATGAAACCTGTAACGCGACTTTTTTCAACAGCTAACTGTAATCGCCTGGAAGCAGTGAAATTAAAATCTTTCAATTCCCCGATCACTGCTGAAAGGCCTTCACATTTAAGCGCTTCTTCTACTGCCCATAAAACATCTTTTTCTTTTTGCAGGTCGATGAAGATGATCTTGTCAGGTTCAATACCAAATAATTTGAGAGCAGGAGGAAAAAGCAACCTTGAAGAGCTGATCCATAGGGTAATGCCGCCTTTCTGCATGAGCTTGCCAGCTATTCCGGCGATAAATCCAGCGGTAGCGGCAGTGTCTTCTGTTCCGGCACAACAAAACTCATGAACTGCTCCCAATGGAAATACTGCGTTTGGAAACGCGTGATTTAATGCATTCAGCCCAACCTGAACCGGAGCATTATTCACAGCAGGCCTGTACCCCTGCAAAGGAAGGATATCCTTTTGCAGCTGATTAATGATATCTGCTTTGTTAACTAACATAAAGTACCCTAAACCATCCGGAAAGCAAATTACTAAATAATTTAGTAATTATAAAAGTTTCTTTTCCGCATTTCTTAATTTTAGTAAAATCAATATATGAAATGGATTACCCGTGAGCGACCAAAGATCGACCGGATTGCCTGCCCCTGGCTGATCAGGCGGTTCATTGATGCCGAGGCTGAATTCATCTATGTGCCATTCACTGACGTGATCCGGAAATCCGCCGAGTATAACGCAATTCCTTTTGATGTGCCGGAAGTAAAATTTACCCATTACGAAGACCGCTGCACTTTTGATAGCCTGGTGGATGCATACAAAATAACCGATCCTGCGGTTCATACCATGGCTGTTATAGTAAGAGGGGCGGATACAGACCGTCATGAAATAGCTCAGCAGGCTGCGGGGTTGTGGGCAATTTCCGCCGGCCTTGCCCATAATATCCAGAACGATGATCAATTACTGGAAAAAGGAATGATGTTGTATGATGCTTTATACAGTTGGGCGAAACATTTGCAGTCGGAGAAACATACACAACAGCCAACCGAAAACCTGTTGTTGAATGTTTTCAGGGAGTACATCTTAAAAAAAACCAAAGCAGGCAAAAAAATTCCATCCTGGGCAAAAGAATTAAAAGAGATCATACAGGATCAGATCGATACCAATCTCACTTTAAGCCTGAAGCAGATTTCGCAGGAACTTGATGTGCACCCTGCTTATCTGTCGCGCGAGTTCTCAAAATATTTTGATGACCTTTCATTTGGTGATTATATCCGTAAGCTCAGGATCGAAAAAGCAATCCAGCTCCTGCATTCGCCTGAATATTCCTTAACTGAAATTGCTTACTTAACCGGATTTTCAGACCAGAGCCATTTTACGAGGATATTTAAAAAAGTTACAGGTAAAAATCCATCTGAATACAGAAAAAATATTTCAAAAAAGTAAAGCATATACAAAAGGTTATTTCCATTCTATTTTCAGGTTGCCTGTTGTAGTAACATTGCGGTTTCTGATCTGCCATGGAATTACCACACACCTTGTTTCTGACCAGCCGCGATGTTGCCGGTTTGCTTACCATTGATGAATGTATGGTTGCCGTGGAAGAAGCTTTCAGGTTGTACGCCGAAGGAAAAGTACAACCACCAAAAGTGTTGGCGACCCATACCCAAAATGGCGGCTTTCACATCAAGACCGGAACAATGGGGTCGCTTCAAAGCTATTTCGTTGCAAAGTTAAATGCGAACTTTCCTGCTAATCCAGCATTATATAACCTGCCATCTATTCAGGGTATCGTAGTTGTGTGCGATGCCATTAATGGAAGGCTTCTTTCCGTGATGGATTCAATTGAAATAACAATTATAAGAACGGGAGCCGCAACAGCTATTGCCGCAAAATATCTTGCACTTCCTCATTCTAAAATTGCCACCATATGCGGTTGTGGCAACCAGGGAAGAATTTCATTACAGGCGTTAATGAAAGTGAGAAAGCTTGAAAAAGTATTCGTATCCGATGTTGATGAAGTAAGAGCTGAAAAGTTTGCGCTGGAGTTTGGCAAGGAAACATTGGTTACTCCCATTAGTCAGAAGGATCTGCCCATGGCTTTGAAGCAAAGTCATATCTGCGTTACCTGTACTCCTTCCCGTGAACCCTTTATTCAATCACGCGATATCATGCCTGGTACATTCATCGCCGCAGTTGGAGCAGACAGCGAAGAAAAGCACGAATTATACCCCGACCTGATTGCATCAAGCAAAATCGTGGCTGATGTGGCGGAACAAAGTGCTGCATTTGGCGACCTGCATCATGCTATTAACCTGGGCCTGATCACCATCTCAGGGATTCATGCTGAGTTAGGGAGCATTATCGCAGGTATAAAACCGGGCCGTGAATCAGATAACGAGATAATTGTTTTTGACAGTACAGGAACAGCAATACAGGATGTAGCCGCGGCAAAGTTTGTTTACGAAAAAGCGTTGGCAGAAGGAACCGGCACCCGGTGGAAATTTTATGATAAATGAATCATTCATTCTTTAATCAATAAATCAATTTTTATGCGATGGATCACTCGGGAACGCCCAAAAATAGACCGCATTGCCTGTCCGTGGCTTATAAAAAATTTTGTTGATCCGAAAGCCGAATTCATATATGTTCCAAAAGATATGGTCTTTGAAAAGGCAAAGGAACTGGACGCGATCCCTTATGATATTCTGGGTGCGGAATATACACACGCCGGCGGAGAATGCACGTTTGATTTTATTGTCAAAAAGCATCAGCTTGCCGATGAAGCAATTCAGCAGATCGCAACAATTGTGCGGGGAGCGGATACCGACAATTTTGAGCTTGCACCACAGTCGGCTGGGCTGTGGGCGATTTCTGCCGGTCTTTCATATAATCATTCAAATGATCAGGAAATGCTTGCGGTAGGAATGAAAATCTATGATGCCCTTTACAGCTGGGCGAAATATGTTCAACAGGAAAGGCACACATGGAATCCTGTTGGCTAAAAAAGTTTCGGACTGATGACGGTTCCCATTTATTCCCGGCAACAATTGATATTGTATTTCCTGAAACTGGGCGCCATTGGTTTCGGGGGCCCGGTTGCGCTAGTAACTTACATGCAACGCGACCTTGTTGAAAAACGTAAGTGGTTCGCGCCGGAAGATTACCGCGAAGGATTAGCGCTGGCTCAACTGGCGCCCGGCCCATTGGCCGCGCAATTGGCTATTTATTTAGGATATGTTCATTATCGGATAACCGGGGCTACGCTTGCAGGTATCGCCTTCGTTTTGCCCTCTTTCATAATGGTGCTTGGGTTAGGTTTTGCATATAAAGAAGCAGGCGGCCTGCCCTGGATGCAGTCGGTTTTTTATGGCATTGGTGCCTCGGTCATAGGCATCATTGCTGTCAGCAGTTATAACCTTTCACGCAAAACCATGGGCAAAGATTGGTTATTGTGGAGCATAGCCGCGGTACTTTGTATCACCACCTTTATTACCGAAATGGAGAACATCTGGCTTATACTGGCCGGTGGAATAATTGTATGGTTGTACAGGTCTCCGCCTAAATTCGGTAAATCGATCAGCAGAATGTTCCTTTGGCCTGTATTGCTGCAAATAACAGAAACTGTAAGTTCAAATGACAGGCTGGCGCAGATGTGGTGGTTTTTTCTGAAAGCCGGCGCTTTTGTGTTTGGGAGTGGTTTGGCTATTGTCCCGTTCCTGTATGGAGGTGTTGTAAAAGAATATCAATGGTTGAGTGAACAGCAATTTTTAGACGCTGTGGCAGTAGCAATGATAACCCCAGGCCCGGTTGTGATTACTGTCGCGTTTATCGGCTATCTGGTAGCAGGCTTTCCCGGAGCGTGCGTCGCTGCTCTTGCAACCTTTTTACCCTGTTATCTCTTTACCATTATTCCTGCTCCATACTTCAAAAAATACGGACAACATCCTGGCATAAGATCTTTTGTGGCTGGCGTTACAGCTGCCGCAGTCGGTGCGATAGCGGGAGCTGTTTGTGTGCTGGCAAAAAGACAATTAACCGACCTTACCTCGATACTCCTGGCTATAATTACGATGCTTGTCTTACTAAGATTTAAAAAGGTCAGGGAACCCTTCATTATCATTGCGGCTGCCATAGCCGGGTTGATCCTCGCTTCCGGCATCCTGTAAAAAATATATAAAACAAACACGGAATTATATAACAGATTCCCTCCAGCCATGCTACATATTTGTAGTATAAAACCGCCATATGTGCCAGCTTAATAGATTTCTTGTTAAAGGAATGGTTTGCCAGAGATGCATTTCAATTGTTCAGAAATTGTTGTTACAGGGAAATGTTCCTGTTGCGTCTGTGACATTGGGGGAGGTTATTTTACAAAATCCCATTGATGATGAAAGCATCGAATCCTTAAGAAAAGCATTGGCAGCTTATGGTTTTGAACTAATGGACGACAGGCAATCCAGGCTGGTAAGAGAAGTGAAAGCACTCATTGAGGACATGTTTGGGGATGATCCTGACCTTGCGGATATAAAGTTCGCCAGTTACATCTCCGGTAAATTATATAAGGATTACGACACAATCAGCAGTCATTTTTCTTCCTGCCAGGGCATATCACTTGAAAAATATTATCTGGGCAGGCGAATAGAAAAAGTGAAGGAATTTCTGGTCAATTCTGAAATGTCAATAAATAATATCGCTTTCAACCTGGGTTACAGCAGTGTTGCGCATCTGTCGAAACAATTTAAAGATATCACCGGTATGAACCTTTCCGGTTTCAGGGAAATTAAGAATAGGAAAAATGAACTTGCCATTGGTGTACGCTGATAAAGTTCATACTGGTTAAAAATTCTGGCAGGTTGGTTTATTGTAAAGCATCTGTGAGCAATCGCAGATGCTTTTTTTGTTGTGCTACATCGTTGAATAATATAAATCTTACCGGCCATAGTATAACACTGATGGCTACTTGTGATAATAGCTTTGATCCAATAATCAATTTAAAAAAAAACTTATGAACCGGATCAATCAACTTCTGGAATTTGCATTGGGGCTTTTCATTTTATCCCTGGTAATAATTTCATGTGGTAGTAAAGCCGAGACCAGCAGGAACCAGGTTAGCCAACCACAGGAATCTCCAGCCTTGCCGGTGGATGTTATGATAGTAC
>DASWTK010000354.1:0-16421 GCA_036402175.1 Chitinophagaceae bacterium
GGCTTGGAGTTGGCACTCCGGGGATTGAAGAGGATTACATTGGTCATTGTGACTGGATATACGTGAATCGGAGGCGAAAGTTGCCTGAATTGTCTAAATTGGCTCATTCATGAGCCAACGGAAAATCAGCCAATCAGCCAGGCAATTATGACTTTCATCGACCTATCATACCACCCCCTCCCCAACGCCGACCCTGAAAACCTCCTTCTTGATCACCGGCCCAACCTCGGTTATCTTGACCATTTACCGGTTGACTGGAAATGTGTGGTGATAAAATTTACAGGCAGGGAGGGACATAGTAAGCAGCCGCGGTTTGATTATTATTTTTTCCGGGGAAGGAAGTCAAAAGCCTGGGTACCCATAACCGCAGATCGTTTCATAGCATCACTTAAACCCGACATGGTGATGGTTCATGGTCTTATCTTTCCGCATCAGCTGCTGGCACTCAGGGCGCTGCTGCCTCGAAAATCAAAGATCATCGTACAGCACCATGCCGAGAAGCCAGGCAAAGGCATTAAACGCAGGTTGCAAAAAATTGCCAACAGGTTTACAAGCGCTTATTTGTTCTCCAACATTGAATTGGCTCAACCCTGGATTGACCAGGGGATCATTGATAAGGAAAAAGTATTTGAAGTAATGGAAGGCTCATCGGACTTGCGTCAAATTTCAAAGGCTTCGGCGCGGGAAGCGCTGGAATTAAACGATGGACCAATGTTTCTATGGGTAGGCCGGCTCGACAGGAATAAAGATCCTGAGACCATTTTAAAAGGTTTCGGGAAATTCCTGCTGTCTCAGCCTTCAGCCAGGTTGTATATGATCTATCAGACCGATGACCTGCTCAAAGAAGTATCACAGATCATCAGGAATAGTGCTGCATTAAAAAACGCCGTTGTTCTTAAGGGTAAAATTGAAAGGTCTCAACTCGCATATTGGTACAGTGCTGCTGATTATTATGTTTCTGGTAGTCATAGTGAAGGCAGCGGCTATGCATTGATCGAGGCAATGAGTTGCGGGTGCATACCAATCGTCACCAGTATTCCTTCTTTCCGTAAAATCACCGATGATGGTAAAGCTGGTTTCTTGTTCGAACCAGGAAATCCCGATTCTTTTTCCGAAACACTTTTAAGAATGTATTCAATTCCGAAAGATGAAATTATTCAAAGGGTAAAACGGCAGTTTACAAACGAGCTGTCTTTTGAGGCAATCGCCCGGCAATTGGTTAATGCCTGCGCGCGTCTACATTCCAAATAGCTTCATCACACTTTTTGCTGAATCCTTCATTGAAAATGGCATGACTGCTTCATGGCTTACTGTATGATTTGCAAGTAATCCATTCAATGTATCCAACATCTCATGCCTGGAATTGACTATATGCCAGTGAGGTATGGTTTTGTGCAATGGTTTGCAAAAACTGATCACATGCACGCCGGCGTACAATGCTTCAAGGCAAACCGTGCTGAAACCTTCGTATGACGATGGGTGCAGGAAAATTTTTGACCGCTGCATCAACCGGAGTACTTCTGCATGTGAAACTTCTCCGGCGAGAGAAATATTCTTCTGCAGTTTATAACGGTTGATCAATCCGGTCAGTGAGTTTTCTTCAGGCCCTTTTCCGCAAATGACCGCTTTTATTCCCGGGTTTTCTTTTCTGACTTCCGCTATCAGCTCAATGAACAAATCATATTGTTTCAGTGGAATAAGAGAGCCCGCGCCCAGCACATCAATGGTTCGGGCACCATTATATGCTGAATAATCCGCAGGATCGATCCCGTTTGAAATTATATGATGGGGACGAACCTTGTGATTTTTTTCGAATTCATTTGCCAGGAAGTCGGACATTGCTACCAGACTGTTACCGTTTGGACGGATGATCTTTACAAATTTATTCTCCTGTCTTGCGTCCTGCCCAAGTATCCATGTAAAATGAAGCTTTGAATTCATCCTCGCATAATAATCTCCTACCAGTGCGCATTCGGTGCACCAGAAGCTGAATAATCCAAGAACAGCATTTGTTTTTTTTAGTGCGTTAAGTTTAACCCAAACACGTTTCCAAAGCAGCAATCGTTTCAAGCCTCCCCGATTCCTTCCATTGAAGCTGATCACGGTCACCCCATTCCATTGATAGGTTGTCTCTTTGAATGGATATTGAAATGATAAAACAATGATCCTGATCTCAGGAAAGTTTTGTTGCAAGTGTCTTACAAATAATTGCTGGGCCGGCAGACAGGTGGTGTCTTCCTCATTTTCAGGAAATCCGGGACTTAGAATGATGAGCGTTTTTGATTCAGGTTGCATCCATCGAAATAGTCTTCGTGCAAAAAGATAGGCTTTTCTTATTATGTGTGACCAGCAACACCAGTTTTCCCTGCCGGCTCATACTAACCAGGTGCTGCAGCATTTGCTGTTCCGACGTTTCGTCCAGTTCACTGAAAGGTTCATCCAGCAGCAAAAGATCGGGGTTTTTGTAGAATGCGCGGGCGAGCGCGATCCGCTGTCGCTGACCTCCGCTGAGGTTCCGGCCATTTTCAGTTATCAGGGTATTCAGGCCATCCGGTAATTGGTTAATGAATTTGTCCAGCCCCGCAGCGGTGACCGCTTCGTTCAGCGATTGACGATTAAAGTTCTGCCCATTAAGCGTAATGTTGGTTAGAATGGTATCGTGTACCAGGAAAGGTTGTTGCTTTACATAACTTGTATTGCTCCATAATTGTTTTCTTTCTTCTGATGAAGTTGAATGATCATTGACCAGAATATTTCCGCTTCCCTGCTCAAGGAAGCCAAGCAGTAAATTGAAAATTGTTGTTTTTCCTTTTCCGGAAATGCCTGTGAGTCCGACAAGCTCGCCCGGCTTAATTTTGAGATCAATATCCCGCAGCAAGTGACCGTTCTCAAATTGAAAAGATACCTTTCTGAATTCAAGTGAATGAATATGTTCTTTAAGGCTTTCGGCTGAGTTATTGTTGAGTTTATCTTTTGCCAGGTCAACAGCCGTAAAGGAATAGGTTTTCACCTGCGCTACAGCATTCAGGATCTTCACAATTCCCGGTATTATCTTATAGGCGGCCGCAAAGAATACTCCGATGGTGATGAGAGGGACTACAGGTTTACCCAGAAACAATTCATTAATGGCAATGAGCGTCAGCAAACCGGTAACGGCAAATACTTCGAGCAGTTTTGATGGTAATACCTGTACTGATTGTAACTCTGCCAGGTATCGGTTGAGGGTATGTTGCCTGCCGATATAGCGGGAAGTAAAAAAATCTTTCTTATTGTAAACATTACTTTCTATGTAACCCGATAATGCCTCTTTCAGGTGCTGGAGTGCTTTTTCTCCGCTTGTTCTGATATGGGTTCTGACATTGCCAAGTTTTCGCTTTGTATAATACGACAAAAGCAGCAAAGGTGGCAGGAGAACCAAACACAGCATCAGGAAGAGTGAAGCATTGAAAATTAGAATGATGGTCAATGTCAATGCGATCATGATGGTTTCACTGAACATCCGCTGTAGTCCCGCCACAACATAATGACAAAATTCTACCGGCTGCTGACTGATCTTTCGGATATGTACAGCTGAATCTTTTTTTACAAAGTCGTTGAAGTTTCCCTCGAGGTAATCGAGCAGATTGTTTTCGGAGATCCTGGAGGCAATATCGTAAGCCAGCAGATATTTTGCGCGGTGAATGAAATAGCCCGCCATGTTTTTGATAATAAATGCCAGTAACAGCATTACAAGATTGGCCATAAGGCCAAGGCCAAACCAGGGAGCAAGCCAGGAGGGAGCCGGCGCATTTTGAGGTTGCAGATAAAAATTGATTTGGAGTAAAAGCAACGCAAGTACCCCTAAATCCAGTATACTGATTAGAATGTCTGAAAACGCAAGCAGTATCAGTCGCCGTTTTTCGGCCCGGTTAAGAACGTTCAGGGTATTTCTGAATATTTTTTTCACAGTCGACTGAAATACAGCGGGCGTTGGAAGATGCGCGAACCTGTTGTTTGTGATCTAAGTACGAATATTATTACATGCGCGTTGCCTTCATTGCAAGAACAACCCTTCAAACCATTCCCGGTGGCGATACCGTGCAGGTGCAGGCTACCGCTAAATACCTTCGCAAAGCCGGGGTGGAAGTTGACATTAAACGCACCACCGATCTGATTGACTATGACCGGTACGACCTGCTTCACTTCTTTAATGTGATCCGTCCGGCTGATATACTAAAGCATATCGGTTCCGGAAAGCCTTATGTTGTTTCCACCATTTTTGTTGATTACTCGGGTTACGACCGGTCGGTAAGGAGGGGTTTGCCGGGAATTCTATTCAGGATACTTCCGCCCGGGCAAATTGAATATGCAAAGGTGATTGCCAGGTTTCTTTCCGGAAAGGATGCGATCAGCAGCACCCAATACCTCTGGCTTGGTCACAATCGTTCCATAAAAAAGGTTCTTGAACACGCTTCCTGCCTGTTGCCAAATTCTGAAACCGAGTCCCACAGGATCGAACAAACATATGGGCTCAATAAAAAATACAAGATCGTTCCCAATGGGATTGACGATGAAATTTTTCCTGTCACAGAAAACTTTGAAAAGGATCCGCGGATTGTTGTTTGTGCGGCCAGGATCGAAGGAATTAAAAATCAATTAAACCTTATCCGCGCGCTGAACAATAGCTGTTTCAGGTTGTACCTTATAGGTAATCCGGCCCCAAACCAGGAAGGATATTACCGGGAGTGCAAGCGGATCGCGGCGGATAATATTGAATTCATCCACAACCTGCCGCAAACTGCCTTGCTTGAATTTTACCAGCATGCCAAGGTTCATGTACTTCCAAGCTGGTTCGAAACAACAGGCCTGAGTTCACTGGAAGCTGCCGCCATGGGTTGCAACCTCGTGATCAGCGATAAAGGGGATGTGAGGGAATATTTTGGAGAAAGCGCTTTTTATTGTGATCCCGGCTGCCCATCCTCTATCAGGCAGGCTGTTGAGAAGGCCGCATCCGCTTCGGTTGATCCGTCGCTTCAGCAAAAGATCCGTACAAAGTTTACCTGGGAGAAGGCAGCGTTTCAGACAATTCAGGCGTATCAGGCTATAATATAATATGCGAATAGCAATCATTGGAACAAGAGGCATTCCTAACCGCTATGGAGGATTTGAACAGTTTACAGAATACATTGCTCCGATGCTTGTAGACCGGGGTTATGAGCTGTATGTTTATAATTCTTCATCACATCCATTCAAGGGAACACAATGGAAGGGTGTAAATATTATTGTAAAGACAGATCCTGAGGTCCGGATGGGAACTATCGGGCAGTTTGTTTATGATCTTAACTGCATTATTGACGCGCGGAAGCGCAAGTTCGATATCATTCTTCAGTTAGGTTATACCAGCAGCAGCATCTGGTCGTTCTGTTTTCCCCGTTCGTCCTGGGTGATCACCAATATGGATGGTTTTGAGTGGAAACGGGCCAAGTATTCACGGGCAGTTCAATGGTTTCTTCGTCATGCCGAAAAATGGGCAGCATTGTACAGCGATTACCTGGTTGCCGATTCAGGTATCATGCAGTCGTACATCAGGGAAACGTACAGGCGTGAGGCCGATTACATTCCATATGGCGCGACTGTTTTTGACAAGCCTGACGAGAAAATTCTGGAGAAGTTTGATCTGACGCGCCATTCGTACAATATGCTGATCGCGCGCATGGAGCCGGAGAATAATATCGAAACCATCATCAGGGGGTGCCTCGTATCGGATTCTGCCAAACCGCTGCTTATTATCGGCAACCACCGGAACAAGTTCGGCCGTTACCTGACTGGCCGATACGTTGATAAGCGCATTATTTTTTATGGAGCGGTGTATGATCTCGAAACGCTGAATCAGCTCAGGTATCATTCCCATTATTATTTTCACGGACATTCGGTTGGAGGCACCAATCCATCGTTACTGGAGGCAATGGCA
The DNA here is from genome assembly GCA_036402175.1 of Chitinophagaceae bacterium. Classification (GTDB taxonomy): domain Bacteria; phylum Bacteroidota; class Bacteroidia; order Chitinophagales; family Chitinophagaceae; genus DASPKM01. Next base: position 5,951 of record DASWTK010000354.1, read on the forward strand.
TCACATGCATTGATAGTGGCGCATGATAACGATTTCAATCGTGCGGTGCTTGCGGATGATGCTTACTATTTCAGGAACAGCAATGATATTACCGCTCTTCTGAACGCAGGACAAAACAGAAGCGGCGAAGCAATTAAAATTCAGAATAACCTTGGCAAGATCAGAACAGATTTTTCCTGGGATCATATTGCCGACCAGCTGGAAAAAACATTCGTGCATGCTTTTGAGAAAAGCAATCTTAAGAGGCACAGGCCGGCTGAAAGTAATATCATATAAACTCCGCCGGACAATTTTTTTCTCTCGAGGATGTTATCCCTAATGGCGACTTACTGCACCACTGGTCTTTTAGGCCTTTTTCCAATTAACGGGACCACTGCAAGTGCAAACAGGAATGTCAGCGCGAAAGCGTAAGTCAGCATTTTATCGTAATTCGGATTATTGTGTTCGTTCAGCTTGAAAAATGGCTGTATCACTTCGATATGATCCATTGTAGATAAACGTTCCTTCATGTTCAATTGTTCCTTGAGATAATTGCTCTCTGCCTGGTAAACGCTCACCGGGTCGATTGGTTCTCCCAGAATAATTCCCTGTCCCTGGCTCCGCGGAATCACGCTGCTGTTGACCACCTGCCGAAGGCTGTCGAGGCTCTTCAGTTTAATATCAAGCGCGGCGATCTGTGCATTCATATTTCTCGCGCGCGCTTCTTTACGCCTGCGCGCGTATTCATTGTTCTCGAGATAATTGATCAGGCCTTTCTGTATTTCTTCAAGGTGAGTGATCTCTGACAGAACCAGCGACACTCTGAACACAGACATGCTTGTATCTCTTTTTTCAAATATGAAAGTATCTTTCGCAACGCTGTAAGGTTTAATACCACGTATCTGCCAGGCAGCATCGGCGCTGATATTAAGTTCTTTTGCAAGGATAGGAATGTTACCCGGTCGCCTCAGTTCATTGAGGTTTTCGAGCAGCGTAATGCAATAGTTACCCGGAAGCATATCCGAAATGAAGATCGCTTCGGTTTTATAACTGGGAGGTATTACAAAGCGCAGGCAATAGCCGGCAATTGCACCCAATATCAGGATTGCGGTAAACAGGTACCTGTTAAATGCAAGCAATCTTAAATAATTCATGCCGAATGCCCATGCCCTTCTGAACGCTACGCCAATTGGCCTGAAAAAATACAGGAGGTCAATTTCTTCCGAAGTGCTTTGCTGCTTTTTTTCCATAGTATCAGTGCTGCTTTTTAGTGGTTTCCTGTGAAGTTGGAACGAATGCAAATATCGAATTAAAAAAAGAATAGAAAATTATCCCTTTGCTTATTTCAAGGATCGACTCTGTAAGACAGATTATCAGAAATGTTACAAGGAAAAGCACATACAGCTGTTTCCTGTTATCCCTGAAAAAAGTAATCAATGGCGCCAGCAGGCAGGTTATGAAGATCAGAAAGCCGGCAAAACCACAAGCCAGTGTTTCCTGTATGAACTGGTTATGGGCATTATACAGGTTATACCGGGAGGCAAAATAGAACTTGCGCCTTTCATAAGCTGCCTGAAGTGAATCCTGCACATCGCCCGTACCAACACCGGTCACGAAGTTTGTTTTAATGATGTCCATACTGCATTGCCAGATCGCAAGGCGCAATGCTTTTCCTCCCCAGCTTCTGCCAAGTGACTTATCGGCGTCAAGCGGGATGACGTTTGTTTCCGAAAAATCTGTTAGGTCCTTCACCTGTTTTTTAAATGAAGGATTGAAAAGAGCCGCGCCGGCAAATGCTCCCATAAGAACCAGGAAAAATAAAAACCGCAAGATCCTTCCGGCGATATTCTTAAGAAAGAAAAAGCTTACTACTACACTCCAGCTGAAAAGCACATTGCGGTTTCCAAGCACAAAAAGAAAGAGCGATAGAAGAAGAAGCACTGTTACATACATTGTTCGTTCTCTGCCTTGGCGGAAGTCGCCATTATATATTCTGGTAAGTAAATAAATAACTGCTATCAGGCAGAAAAGTCCGAGCAGGAATGGCGACATATCTTTCAGTATCACCATTTCATATCCATACAGCATATTGGGTGAGCCTGTCTGGATCAGGTGCATGATGCCAAACCCCAGGCAGAAAAGACAGCCTGCCAGTGTAAACCAGGTAAAAGCCAGCAGTATGCGGTGGTAAGCCATTGTTGTAAAAGCAACAGCGGTTCCGAACACAAGCGGAAAAAGCGCCAGCGCCGATTTCTGCTGAAGCTTGAAAATGGCTTCATCTGAGTTTGCGGAATAGAGCGAGCCAATTATCACCAGCAAATAAAGAGAACAGAATAGCAATACAAACCACATCCTGCGGTTCAGCGAAAAATCTTTTTGAGCGAACAGCGACCAATAAACGAAAAGTACTATTGAAAGAATGGAAGTCAGTATTGGAAGAAAGATCAGCGACATACAAATGCCAATACCCAATGCAGTCAGCACCTGCTCCTGTTTTTTGTACCAGGAAGTTGTATTGGTTTGTTCGGGGATCATGAAAATTTGCGTTTTATGATCTCTTTCGACAGCAGGAAAAGGAAGCCGGTATTTGTAACAAAATACCGCTTGAATAAACGTCCAGGTTCCTGCATCAGCCGGTGCAGCCATTCAAGTCCCAGCCGTTGCATCCAGACCGGGCTTCGTTTCTGAAGTCCGGCGGTAACTGCAAACGCTCCGCCTACACCTAGCAATACGGCATTTATCCTATGTGAGTTCGCCGACATCCATTTCTCCTGTTTTGGGCAACCCAATGAAACCATCACCAGGTTAGCGCCGCTGCGGTTGATCTGGTCAATATGGTCGTTCAGTTCTCCGGCCGACAAATTTCTGAACGGGGGAGTAATTGCACCTGCCAGTTCAACATTTCTGTAATCCGATCTTATTTTCTGTTCCAATGCATCCAGTACCGGTTGGGTTGAACCATATAAAAATACCTTTGCCTTGTATTGGTTTGCTTTCTTAAGAATGGCGGGCATGAAATCCATGCCGGCAATGCGTTCCTGTTTTTTTCCATACAGTAGTCTGCCGGCTACCGCTATCGGCTTGCCATCGGCCAGAACCAGGCTTGCCATATTGATATTCTCTTTGAACCCCGGATCCTGATGCGCTTCCATGGTCATGTGAACGTTTGCAAAACAAACATACGCCCGTGTTCGGTCAAGAGCCCACTCCATCACCTTATCGAGACTTTCATTAAAGGTGACGTGATCAATATTCAGGCTGATTATGCGAAATTTTTCAGGCATTTGATTTTTTGCGATTCGCTAAACTTCGTTCATATATATCCATAATGGATCTGTAATGGATATCCGGATGATAAAGGTCAAGATAGGTTTGCCGCGCGTTTGCATACAATGGTTTAAGCGCTTGTCCTGCCATCTCAAATTTAGCGATCGCAGCCTTCAGCGAGGCAGCGTTTCCAGGCTCAAACAGCAATCCGTTGTATTCATTTGTTATCATGCCGCTCATTGATCCCAGGTCTGATGCTATCACCGGCGTACCGGTTGCAAACGCTTCAAGGATGGTAAATGGCAGGCCTTCATACCAGATGGAAGGGAATACCAGCGCTTTACATTTCTTCATCATACCCAGTAATTCAGGCCTTGACCTTTTGCCTGCAAAAGTAATATTCGTTGCCGATGCGAAGCGTTGTTCCAGAACAGCATATTCGCTGCCTTCACCAACCAGAATAAGCCGCGAGCCGGGAAGCCCTGCAAAGGCCTCACACAAGGTGTGAACACCTTTTTCAATGGAAAGCCGGCCTGCAAAAAGATAATAACCTTCACGGTCAGGTAGTCCTTCTCCCGGGTCAGGAATAAAGTTAGGCTTGATGATTAGTTTAGAAGGATCGACCTTGAAGGATGAACCCTCCAGCCTTGACTTCGCGAATGGTGTCAGAATAATATAATTGTCGACTTTATTTTGCCAGGTGTTCATGGATTTATGAATTCCGGTAATTGCTGTTACCAGTGCACTCTGACCTGACGATTGGCGGTAGCATTTATATTTGATTCCGTACAACGGGAATTTTTCATTTATGCATAATTCGCAGGGTTTGTTGTTTCGCAACAATAATGCATTGGCGCAAACAAGGCGGTAATTGTGGATGGTCATTATTACAGGGACCTGTTCTTTCGCTGCCGCGTAAAGTATGGAAGGCGATGCCTGAAAGAACCAGTTATGTACGTGAATAAGATCGGGTGCGAATTCCCTGATCACCTGCCGGACCGTTTTTGCAGAAGTACGATTATAAATGGCGTTCCACCCAAGCCTCATTTTACCTGTAAAACCTGAAATGTCTTCGTCATTACTGAAAAGCGTGATCCTTACATCATGCCCTCTTTCAGCCAGAAGAGTAGTTTCCAATTCGAGGGCCACATCTTCACCTCCACGTTGCCGGTAGGTATTATGAATGAATAAAATTCTCATTTGGTTGTATGGCATTTCGCCGGTTATAGATGCACCTGGCGGTAAAGCCAAGCAGCAGCCAGTATGCGCCTGCATAAATTGGTGTTTCAAGTGCAGGGTTGAAAAGTGCAATTATACTTACAGCAAAAAAGCTCCAGAAAATCAGGATTTGGTTATTGGCAAAATAATATGCTTTGTGGTAGAAATATTCTTTGAAAACCACAGCATAAATAAATACAGTTAATGCAATATAAATAATGCCAAGCCTTGCAAACAGGTATACATACGAATTATGCCCGCCAAGAACATACGGTAAGGTGTGCAGTTTACTGTAATCTTCAACCGGGTAATACCTTAGAACGGGAGTGCCGAATCCTAGCCCAAAGATGTTGCCGGGAAAATCATCCACTATCAGTTGGTCCCATAATACCAAACGCCATGTGCTATTGTTGTCAAATCCAAGAAGAGGATGGGAGCCAACCACATGATAAATTGGATTATCGGTATAAAACGCGAAATTATAAGATATAAGTGTCAGGTATGGATGAAGATGAATAAATAATAGTACGAATAATAAAAAGGCTACTCCCATGGTTTGCGAAAAGAAACGATAACCTGGCGAAATGAACAGGAAGATGAAGAAGAGCATTGCCACTCCGGAAGTTGACGACTTATAAGTAATGGCGTAAACAAGATTCAGCATAATCAGCAGAAACCCTACCCACCTGGCCGCCGCATTTTTGAACAGCATTGGAAAAAGCATGGCCACTCCAAACCTCTCAAAAAACAGGCGCGGTAAAGGGATAACCAAAAAAATGCCAATAAATACCCGCAACGCGGCCCTGATCCTGTTTATATATAGCCCCAGATATCGTAAGAGAAAGAATCCAATAAAAAAAGTCATCATTGAATACATGATAACTGAGTTCCGCAAATAGAAATAAAAAGTATCCATGCGAATCAGCGATGTAATTGCATGAACACCGCACCACGTGATCAATAACACCATGGCAATACTTATAGGGTCGTTGCCGATGCGGAACCTTTTGTATAGCAAAAGCGTAAACCCGATTGCCGACAACAGTTCGTTGAAGAAAAAATATTTCTCGAACATATAAGGCGAAATGATGTACAGCACAGCTATTGTAAGGATAACATTTGCTATGGTTGTTTTTTGCATCATTTCGGCATGGAAACTTAAGCGGAATTTCGTTGGTTAAAACAGCTGGCAAAATACATAAGATTCACGGAACATGGTGAAACGAATCATTATTCGAAACCTATTCAGGATGTAGTCAACGTTTTGAACTTTCGATAATGCATAATTAATATGGTCAGGCTAAGCAAAGAGAAACTTATTATGTAAGTCATGAGGTCATCCTTCAGCCAGTATCTGAATGCCATGGGAATTATCAGCGGTGGTAAAATGATGGCCAGGAATGAAAGCCTTTCGATTACAGTTTTGCTTGTACCCACAAGGATTATCAATCCTGTTGCATAAACCAATTCACCAATCAACAGACTTATTCCGAATCCGGTGGCATTACCTGTTGAGTATGAAAGCAGAACCATAGAAATCACTGTGGCAATTACAGCAATCACTGTAATGAGGGCAAATTTTCTATCAGCTTTTTTAAATAAAGCTGTTGTAGCGAAACTTAAAAAAACAGAATAGATAAGCGCATTGACTCCAAGGATCATAAAAAATTCACGATCGGGGAGGTAGTTCTTTCCGAAGAAAAAGTTTATAAATGAATCAGGGAATATCATCAATGAACCAAACATCAATGTGCCCGCTATGATAGAAAGCTGGTCAACTTTCAAGCATACAGCATCTGATTGCATTTCCTTCAAAAATGCCTGGGTGATGATACGCAATACCCCTTTGTATATGACGTAGAACTTTAGTCCAATGAAAGCGACAGTAACCACAATCGGAGGGTACAGATAAGGAGCTATGAGCACCAATCCCAATCCCAGGAAGTATAATGCAATAGTCGCGACCCCCAATCCAGCACTCGTTATATATAATCTAAGTTTCCTGAAAGAGACCTTATAAAAGTAATCTGTGCCAAGGAAATAGGAAATGTAGAAGTTAGTAGCCAGATAAACTATCAAAAGCGAAATCACATAAGCCAAACCACCATTTCCTGGAAAATAGATAACCGACAATAAAAGGGCTGAATATGGTACCATCAACCTGATAAAGGCGATGATGGAGCCCTGAATTGGATAACCCCTTCCATATAAAGCATAATCGCCACTCCAGGCCAGCACCGGTGAAATGAGAAATACCAGGTAATATTGATTGATTACGGCAAAACCAGCTGCCAGAATCAGGAAAAGACTTAACGTGAACCGGGCACTTTGGGTATCATAAAATTCCTTTTTCCATTCGGTTGACTGCGCGATGTTTCGCATCGCAGAATATTGCAATCCCTGCCCAATGATATTAAGGATAAATAAAACCAGTGAATCGATCTCTGCAATTGCCTGAATCTGGGATGTACTTGAATGTTGTGAGAGGTATTTCAATACGAAAATTGAAAACAGCTGTCCGGTACCTGTAAAAAAAGCAACAATGGCTATTCTTTTAAGCATATTGAACCATAATGGCCGCGGCAAATTTATGGTTCTATTAACTAAATGCTTTCAATCAGCTGGTTTTAAATGGATACCCAACGTTTTAAGTGATTTATTACCTAAAATCCAGCGGCCATAAAATATTTCGGATAGTGCAACGTTTCTGGGACTGGCCTTGTCAGGACTCGTTGAAGGTAATGCTCACAATCTGTACATAAACTGGTACGATGTTTGAAAAAATTACCTGTATTTTCGCGGCACAAACAACCGTTGCAGCCAGATGAATGGAAATAAATTATTCAACGGAATTAAGACAATATTAAATGAAGATTCAGGCAGCCCAATTATCCTTTGATTCTAATGTTACCTCCGGCCACGGCTCATATAGGAAATATATTGATGAAAGGAAATCTTATTATATCGCAAAAAGGGTATTCGACCTGAGCGTTTCGGTCACCCTCTCCATATTTTGCTTTAGCTGGCTTTTCCCTCTCATAGCATTACTGATCAAGCTGGACTCACGGGGTCCTGTGTTCTTCGTCCAAAGAAGGGTAGGAAGAGGTGGAAAGAGCTTCCGCTGCTATAAGTTCCGTACGATGGTGGTCAATGAGGATGCAAATAAGATACAGGCGCTGGAAAACGACCGGCGCATAACCAGGATCGGTAATTTTTTGAGGAAATCAAGCCTGGACGAACTTCCCCAATTTTTGAATGTGTTACTTGGACATATGAGCATTGTTGGTCCACGCCCCCACATGCACTCGGATTGCCTCAGGTTTTCCTCATTAATACCAACTTATAAATTCAGAAGCCTGGTAAAGCCTGGAATCACCGGACTTGCCCAGATCAAGGGCTATCGCGGACCTACCGTAACTTCTCAAAGTATTTTCCGTCGCTATCAATATGACGCATTTTATGTGAGGAACTGCAATTTCTGGCTGGATGTACGTATCATTCGCAAAACGGCTTTTCAGGTGCTTGCAGTGCTTTTTTCCAAAATACGCCTGTACGAACGTGCTCCAAAAGAGATCTTCTCAGACGATATGGAATTGAGGATGGAAGCCGAAATAATCAGCACCAGCCCGGTCAGATACACAGCCTGATATCAAAAATTTTCTTAAAAATGCATTGAGAGCACTCACGCCCTCAATGCATTTTCATTTTATTGCCATCCCCCCATCCCCCCATCCCCAAATCCAAATCCTCAAATCCCCAAATCCTCAAATCCTCTAATTTTGCCCCATGCCCTTCATCGACTACTACAACATACTTGGCCTGGACAAAAAAGCAAGCCAGGATGATATCAAAAAGGCTTACCGCAAACTTGCCCGTAAGTATCATCCCGACCTGAATCCTAACGACGAGGAAGCTAAAAAGAAGTTTCAGCACATCAACGAAGCGAATGAAGTGTTGAGCGACCCCGACATGCGCAAGAAGTATGATCAATACGGATCCCAGTATGGGGAGCACTGGAAGCAGGGGGAAGAATACGAAAAAGCCCGAAGATCACAGGGGCAAAGACAGGGAGCGGGTACAGATTGGGGTGAGTATACCTTCTCGGGTGGCCAGGGCGAAGGAGACTTTTCTGATTTCTTTGAATCACTTTTCGGCAGGCGGAGTTCATCGGGCAGGAGAGGAGGACAGTCAAAATTCCGTGGCGAAGATTACCAGGCCCAGTTACACCTGCCACTGACCGAAGCGGCAACGACACACCAGGAAATTCTTACAGTAAATGGTAAAAAGATTCGCATAACCATCCCCGCGGGTGTTGAAGATGGGCAGGTGATCAAGCTGAAAGGTCATGGCGGTCCAGGAATCAACGGAGGCCCTAACGGCGACCTCTATATCACCTTTGTCATCCAGCCCGACCCACGCTTCAGACGTTCGGGGAACGATTTGTATGCTACTGCCGCCATTGACCTCTACACCGCTGTGCTTGGAGGAGAAACTACCATCGATACATTAAATGGTAAAGTGAAACTGAAAATAAATCCCGAAACTCAGAATGGCACAAAGATGCGACTCAAAGGAAAAGGCTTTCCGGTTTACAAACATGAAGGCCAGTTCGGGGATCTGTATGTGACCTTTGATGTAAAGATCCCAACCAATTTAACCGAACAGCAAAAGGAACTATTCAGGCAATTATCTCAAACGGCTAAAAATTGATATCATGGAACAAGATCAATTGATACCTGTTGATATTATATGCACACACCATAAAATAGAATATACTTTTATAGATTCACTTAACGCCGCAGGTTTGATAGAAGTAAGTTCAATGGAAGGAAGACAGTTTGTGCATCCTTCACAATTGAACGAACTTGAAAAATTCATCTGCTTCCATTACGACCTTGACATTAATCTTGAGGGAATTGAAGCAATTGCCAATATTCTGCAAAAGCTTCAATCGATGCAGGATGAAATATCAGTCCTGAAAAGTAAACTCAGAAATATCGATCATTCTTCGTCACTTCACCCTGGCTGATTTTCGCGCAGCCTTCTTTAAAGGTTTTGGTGCAGCCTTTTTTGCAATTGTCTTTTGCATCTTCTCTTTAAATTCTGAAAGTGCATCAGCCATTGCCTGCAGCTCAGGATCAAGCCCCGGCGCAAATTCCTCCGGCCTTTCAGGAGCCATAGGAATAGGAAATGAAACCTTTGGCTCTTTAAGTGTTACCAATTCAGTTCCGTCGTTTGCGGGTGCAGATCCGCTGAAGATCTTTTCCATTTGCGAGCCGTCGAGCCTGAAGTGGTATTGTTCCCTGTTCACTCCTGCTTCAATCAGCTTTCTTACTTCAGGATATTGTGATGAATCGAATTTCGGAATTGGCAGTGCTTTGGCCCAATCAATACCTAAGGTTTCAAGCGCTTTTGCAAACGCCATTTCATGAGCCTCGTCTCTCGCGATAAGGAAAGCAACAGTAGCGCGCAGTGTTTTGTTATCAGACATTTGGTAGATCCTGCATTTTTGAAGCCTGCCAGTGGACTCAAGCACAAGATTATCCATCAGGTCAAGAACCAGGTTGCCATGATTGTGAACCCACGATCCGTTCCAGGGATTGCCTGCTGCATCAACCGGCAGCGCTCCCTGAGCGCCTACTATAAAGTGATGCGGATTCTGCTGCTCCTTTGCCATTGCCATGGTTGCCTTTCCACCTTTTCCAGGCACTTCATATTTCTTCCCATGATATTCCGGGGCACCATCAAGCAAACGTGAAATTGTTTTGGTGATGAGTTCCACATGACTGATCTCTTCCACACCAATCCCCTGAATCAGGTCGAGGTACGGAATGCCATCGCCTCGAAAGTTAAAACTCTGAAAAAGATACTGCATCATCGTACGCATTTCTCCAAACTGTCCACCCAGCCCTTCCTGCAACACACAGGCCGCCGAAGGATCAGGCTCATCGGCTACGATCTCATTTATCAATGACTGAACATGATAGAACATAAGTAATAGTTTTTT
>DASWTK010000355.1:0-3199 GCA_036402175.1 Chitinophagaceae bacterium
GCGTTATGTGCAGGTTGATACGCAGAGCGATCCCAATTCTGCAACGCAACCCTCCACCGAAAAACAAAAAGACCTGAGTCGCATGCTTGTGAATGAATTGATAGAACTGGGCATAAATGATGCGCACCTGGACACGCATGGATATGTTTATGCGACCATTCCTTCCAACAGTACACGCAAAGTTCCTGCTATTTGTTTCTGCGCACACGTCGACACATCACCCGACAGCAGTGGCAGCGGCATAAAGCCGATTGTTCATGAAAACTATGATGGCAGGGATATCGTTCTGCCGGATGACACAACACAGGTGATCAAAGTTTCTGATCATCCATACCTGAATAAGAAAATGGGAGAGGACATCATAACTGCTTCGGGCACTACACTGCTTGGAGCGGATGATAAAGCGGGCATTGCCGTGATAATGGATATGGCGAATTACCTGATGACACATCCCGGAATAAAACATGGCGATATAAAGATCTTATTTACTCCCGATGAAGAGATCGGCAGGGGAGTTGACAAGGTAAACATTGACAAAATCGGCGCGGTTGCTGCCTACACGCTGGATGCAGGCGAGCGTGGAGCGCTTGAAGATGAAACATTTTCTGCAGACGGTGTCACGGTTGTTTTTGAAGGTGTCAGCGCACATCCCGGTTATGCAAACGGCAAACTGGTCAATGCAATCAAAGTTGCTTCAGCATTCATTGATATGTTGCCCAAACAACGGTTTTCGCCGGAGACCACCGATGGGAGGGATGGTTTTGTTCACCCGGTACAAATCAGCGGAATAGCGGAAAAAGTCAGTGTAAATTTCATTGTACGGGATTTTCATACTGAGAAATTAAAAGAGTATGAAAACTTCCTTCAAGAGAAGGTTGCTGAAGCGCTTGAATTATATCCGGGCGCACGGGCAGAATTCACCGTGAAAGAACAATACCGGAACATGAAAGAGGTTTTGGATCTACATCCTCACATTACGGAATACGCAAAGGAAGCTATTGGGCGCGCGGGCGTCCAGTTGGTTCAGATGAGCGCCAGAGGCGGAACCGATGGGTCACGATTATCGTTCATGGGATTGCCATGCCCTAATATATTCACCGGCGAAATGGCCTTTCACGGAAAACATGAATACGTAAGCATACAGGATATGCAAAAAAGCGTGGAGACCATTGTGCATCTGGCTATGATATGGGAAGAAAAAAGCTAACTTCATCGCTCTAACTCTAAAAGCAACCCGACATGAATCTTGATTTTCTCTACTCCAACTGGTGGATCATTGCCCTTGCACTGCTGGTATTAATGGGATTAAAAACCATCAACCAGGGATCTATTGGTGTTGTGACCATTTTCGGTAAATACAGGCGCGTATTAAAACCAGGGCTTAACCTGATAATCCCCTTCATTGAACAGATCTATCGCCGGATAAGTATACAGAACCGGTCGGTTGAAATGGAATTCCAGGCGGTGACGGCCGATCAGGCGAATGTTTATTTTAAGAGCATGCTTTTGTACGCGGTTCAGAATGCGGATGAGGACACTATCAAAAAAGTAGCTTTTAAGTTCATTGCGGAAAGAGACTTGATGCAGGCTCTTACGCGAACCATTGAAGGTACCATCCGCTCATTTGTTGCTACCAAGCGGCAGGCCGAAATACTGGCATTGCGTCGTGAGATTGTGGAATACGTAAAGGAGCAGATCGATCAGTTATTAGAAGAATGGGGATATCATCTGTTAGATCTCCAGATCAATGATATTACTTTTGACCAGGCGATCATGGATTCAATGAGCAAGGTAGTGGCGAGCCACAACCTGAAAGCTGCTGCGGAAAATGAAGGTCAGGCTTTGCTGATCACCAAAACCAAAGCAGCCGAAGCGGAAGGAAATGCCATCAAGATCGCTGCCGAGGCAGAACGACAGGCCGCACAGCTAAGAGGTCAGGGTGTAGCTCTTTTCCGTGAAGAAGTAGCAAGAGGTATGAGCCAGGCAGCGGAGCAAATGAAACAGGCAAACCTCGATACAAATGTTATTTTATTCAGCATGTGGACAGAAGCCATCAAGAATTTTGCTGAATATGGCAAGGGAAACGTCATCTTCCTCGACGGCAGCGGAGAGGGTATGGAGAAGACAATGAAGCAGATACAGGCAATGATGACGAAACAGGTAGGCACATAATTGGCAAACATTTAAGAAATATTAACGGTCACCCTGCGTTTTAGGCACTATTATTTACATTTACAACGCAACAAAATTCAGCCTGAATGAATTGGTTCCTTCTTCAGATCAGTAACCCGGCAACTAACACAGCAGTTGATTCAACAAATACCACAGCAACCAACACCGCGGCCCAGCCATCCATGAATGTGATGGAAATGCTGGCTTCCGGAGGTCCGCTGATGATACCACTGGCATTGCTGCTTGTACTGGCGATCTTTTTCTTTTTCGAACGCTTCATCGCTATCCGCAAGGCCAGCCGGATCGAAGGCAACTTCATGAATATTATCCGCGATCATATTTTCAGTGGAAACCTGAGCGCGGCCAGGTCTCTGGCGAAGAATACCGATAATCCCGTTGCCAGAATGATCGATAAAGGCCTTCAGCGCATCGGCAAGCCCATCGACGCAATTGAAAAAAGCATGGAAAGTGTTGGTAAACTGGAGATCTACCGGATGGAGCGAAACCTTTCTGTACTTACGCTTGTATATGGAATCGCGCCTATGTTTGGATTTCTTGGTACCATCATCGGTATGCTGCAGTTGTTCTACGCCATCAACGCTTCAGGAGAATTTACGCCTGCCGCCATCGCGGGTGGTATTTACACTAAGATGATCACATCGGCTTCAGGACTTATCATCGGACTGCTTGCTTATGTGGGATACAATTTTCTGAGCTCGCAGATCAATAAAACCGTCAATAGAATGGAAGCGGCGAGTGCGGAATTCATGGATATACTGCAGGAGCCAACAGGCGGCGCCACACAGGATACAGGTTATGCGCAGGCACGTCCCGAACCATTCAGAAAAGGAAATTATTAAAAGGATCCGAAACCTGAAACCCAGCTAGTATGAATTTAAGAAGCAGATTGAGGTCACAGCCGGAATTGCACGCAGGTGCTTTGAACGACATCCTGTTCATCCTTCTGTTCTTTTTCCTGATAGTATCTACGCTTGCCAATCCAAACGTGATCAGGCTTTCGACACCC
>DASWTK010000356.1:0-5127 GCA_036402175.1 Chitinophagaceae bacterium
GGGGGCATAAAGGAATTGTTTGTGATCTGATCCATCTCCAGCGGCTCTCCTGATTCGCGCGCAAGGATCATGATCTTACGCATCACATCGGTGCCTCCAAGGTCAAGTCGCGGATCAGGCTCTGTATAGCCTTCGGCCTGCGCACGCCTTACGATAGTTGCGAAATCTTCTTCGGCTTTGTAATTATTGAACACATAATTCAGCGTTCCGCTAAGTACTGCTTCGATGCTTCTCACCTTATCGCCGCTTCGCAAAAGGTCGTTCAATGTACCAATCACCGGCAGGCCGGCTCCTACATTTGTTTCGAACAGGAAAAGCGCATTGTGATAACCGGCAAGGCCTTTTAATTTCCGGTATTGTTCGTATGACGATGAACAGGCGATCTTATTGCAGGCTACAACAGAGACACTCTTTCTGAGCAGGCTGTCATATGAAAGCGCAATCTGATCACTGGCCGTAACGTCTACAAAGACCGCATTGCGAAGATTTCTCGATTGTATGTTCTGAACAAAACGATCCATGTCCATGGGCTCACCATCTTCAAGGGTTTCTTTCCATGAGTTAAGATCAATTCCGTTTTCGCTGAGCACCATCTTCCTGCTGTTGGCAAGTCCGCGCAGCTTTACCTGAACCCTTAGTTCCTGCTGAAGGTACTCCTGCTGTTGTGTGAGTTGCGACAGCAGCTTGCTTCCCACATTACCAGTTCCCACAACAAAAAGATTAAGCTGCTTGCTGGTGCTTTCGAAAAATTCTTCATGCAGGACGTTAATGGCTTTCTGAACATCGGTAACCGCAATAACAGCCGATATGTTCCTTTCTGATGAACCTTGCGCGATCGCACGTACATTAACTCCATTCCTTCCAAGCGCTCCAAACATCTTTCCACTCACACCCGGATGGTTCTTCATATTATCGCCCACCACTGCAACTATGGCAAGCTGACGTTCGATTATCAGTGGCTCAAGGCTGCCTGTTTTTATTTCATATTTGAAAGTTCTGTCAACGGCCTGTTTAGCTCTGGCCGCCATCGATTCTTCAACTCCTACGCAGATCGAATGTTCTGATGAAGCCTGTGTTATCAGAATCACATTGATCCGTTCAGCTGATAACGCCTCGAAAAACCTGCGTGCGAAATCGGGTATGCCTACCATGCCACTGCCTTCAAGGCTTAACAGCGCAATTTTATTGATGCTGGAAATGCCACGGATCTGGCCTCCGTTGGCAATCGATTCATTCTGGATCAATGTTCCCGGATGATCGGGAAGAAAAGTGTTTTTAATAAGCACGGGAATACCGGCTTTCATTACGGGTTGAATAGTGGGAGGATAAATGACCTTCGCGCCGAAATGCGAAAGTTCCATCGCTTCCTGATACGAAATAGATGGGATGGCTCTTGCATTACTAACGAGCCTCGGGTCGGCTGTCATCATCCCGCTGACGTCTGTCCATATTTCCAGGCTTTCGGCCCCGGTTGCCGCAGCAAGTATCGAGGCGGTATAATCTGATCCGCCCCTGCCTAATGTTGTAGTAACCCCATTCACATCAGAAGCTATGAAGCCTGAAACGATCGTAAGGTTGGCTTCAGTCGAATTGAAATATTCTTTTATTAGTTTGTGTGTCTGGTCAAAATTGACCGCCGCATGGGTAAACGAAGAATCTGTCCTTATCAGTTCCCTTGAATCTTTCCAGTTGTTTGGAAGATCTGCCATGTTCAGGTGGGCCGATACGATCTGAGACGATATCAGTTCTCCATAACTCAGGATGCTGTCAATTGTCCGGGGTGAAAGTTCTTTCAATAGGTAAATGCCTTTACAGATATCCTCTATTTCGTTACACAGTTTTTTTACAAGGCTGAGCACACTGCTTTGCTGAACCGCCGGAATCAGTTTTCTCACGGCTTCGAGGTGCCTTTGTTCAATGGCTTCAAGCTTTTCCTGGTAAGACTCATCACCACCTGCCGCCAGTGATCCGCATTGCAACAAAAGGTCAGTGACACCGCCCAGCGCGGAAATAACGACAATGATTCCACGCTTTCTCCCAGTTTTGTTCTGGTATTCAACTAACTTATTTAAAATGGCTGATACTTTTGATATGTTATCGGCATTGGCAACGGAAGTGCCACCGAATTTCAGGACCTGCATTCGAAGAAAATTTAAATAATGACTAAATCAGTGTTGCTGAAGATGTAGCTAAAAAGCCCAGATGGTGATATGGTAATGTACAACCCTTAACGGGTTGTTGTAATTGTTGTAGATGTAATAATGGTACAGTTTGCAGTTGATGCTGCGATTGAAAGGCTGATATGTTTACAGTTTTGTACCACTTGAATTAAGCAGGTTATAAAGATACGGCATAAATTTGCATTTCTGCCTGTCTCCAAATGTTTTTTTGTTTATTTTCAAACTTCGTTTGCTGCTTGCTATCAGATGATCATCCTTTCTAAACCAATGATAAATGGAACATCAGTTGTTTCGCGGAGTGCAGCAGTTCAAGAATCACGTTGGCCTGAAATTTCAATTATACAATAGTCTTTTTACTTCTCTTCCTTTTCACCGGATTGAAAAAACGGGCATTTTATTGTCATTACTGCTAACGGATTGCGAAGAAGGGTACAAGAAGAAACTTAGTCCTGTTCAGATCATCGAAAACTTCTTTGATAAATACACTTCCTATCCCGCGGAAGCCGATAAGCTGGACCTTTTATTCAGATTCGTGCAGTATGTTGAAAGGCAGGTGGTTCTGTTCGATGCGCTGGAAGACGCGGCATTCCAGGAAGTTCAGGATCCTAACGGTACCGGCACACTGAAACATCTTGAGTCGGAGATTATTCAGGCCAGCAAAAGCCGTGAGCTTGCTGAAAAACTGAAGGAGTTTTGTATAAGAATAGTCTTAACTGCACATCCAACTCAATTTTATCCGGGCCCGGTCCTGGGTATCATCAACGATCTGGGCAAGGCGCTGACCGATAATAATACCAACCAGATCAACATGTACCTGCAGCAGTTAGGCAAAACACCTTTCTTCAAAAAGCAGAAGCCTACGCCCTATGATGAAGCCGTAAGCCTTATCTGGTATCTTGAAAATGTTTTTTATGTTGCCTGCGGGCGGATCATAACTTTTCTAAGGAACCAGTTTCCGGATGCTGTGCCTGTTGACAACCCGGTTATTGTGATGGGATTCTGGCCCGGAGGTGATAAGGATGGAAATCCCAATGTAACCGCAGACACCACACTTAAAGTAGCCCAGGCATTAAGGGATGCGATCATTCGTTGTTATTACCTTGAAACAAGAAGGCTTAAACGAAGGCTGACATTCGCCGGAGTTGATACCATACTGGCAGACCTCGAGAAACAATTGTACAATAACATATTCATTCCCGGTCAACGAACCGAACTTACCAAGGCCGATGTGCTTGCGGCGCTCAACAGCATACGTGAGATACTTATCTTTCAGCACAACGGCCTGTTTCTGCACCTGCTGGATAACCTCATTAATAAGGTGCATGTGTTCGGACTTCATTTTGCGGAGCTGGACGTAAGACAGGAGAGTTCAGTGCATGGCCAGGTGTTGCAGTTAATTGCAGAAAAAACAAATGCCCTTCCTGATAACTACGCCGAACTTGATGAAGAAGGTAAGATCAATTGCCTTACATCTGTCAGCATAGAAGTGCCTGATAATGCTATTGAAGATGCAACAGCGAAAGATGCTTTACAGACAGTACGCGTCATAAATGAAATTCAACAGTCAAATGGTGTTGACGGCTGTAACAGGTATATTATCAGCCAATGTCATAGCGCTCTGAATGTGCTGGAAGTTTATGGCCTTTTTCTTTTAGGCGGATGGAAAAAAGAAGCGTTGAATGTGGACATAGTCCCGCTGTTTGAAACCATCCAGGACCTTGAAAGGGCGCCTGCGGTTATGCGTACACTTTATGCGAATCCTGATTACCGGAAGCATTTGGAGAGAAGAGCCAAGGGCCAAACCATCATGCTGGGCTTTTCTGATGGAACAAAAGATGGCGGATACCTGATGGCCAACTGGAGCATATATGTTTGTAAGAAAGAACTAACCCGCATATCAAGGGAAAATGGAATTGACGTGATTTTCTTCGATGGCCGTGGCGGACCGCCGGCCCGTGGTGGCGGCAAAACCCATAAGTTCTATGCTTCGATGGGAAAGGAGATCTCAAACCAGGAGATACAGCTTACCATACAGGGTCAGACAGTGAGTTCAAATTTCGGAATTGTTGATGCGGCACAATTCAATATCGAGCAATTGCTGCATGCGGGTATAACGAACGACCTGTTTTCATCGCGACAGGTAACGCTTGAACCTGCTGAGGAAGCCCTTGTGCAGGAGCTAGCCACAGCGAGTTTCAAAGTGTATAAATCTTTACGGGATCATCCCGATTTCCTGGAATACCTGCTTCATGTAAGTCCCCTCAGATTTTATGCGGATACGAATATTGGCAGTCGTCCCGCGAAACGGAATACCTCAACAGGCTTCTCGCTTAAGGATCTGCGTGCAATTCCTTTTGTTGGGGCATGGAGTCAATTGAAACAGAATGTTACCGGGTATTATGGTGTAGGTTCTGCTTTGCAGCAGATGGATCAATCCGGTAGACTGGGAGAGGTGAAACTGCTTTATAGAAATTCGCTTTTCTTCAAAACCCTGATTGATAATTGCGAGATGGCAATGAAGAAATGCTTTTTTCCTTTGACTGCCTTTCTTGCTGACCATCCGAAATACGGGGAGTTGTGGACACGTATTTATGAAGAATATGAACTGACAGTACGATATGTATATCTTTTGTCGGGCAGAAATGAGCTGATGGCTGATTATCCTGTTGATCAACTGTCAATTCAGATGCGTGAACGCATCGTTCTGCCGCTTGTTACGATCCAGCAATTTGCGATTACCAAGGCACGTGAGTTGGAGGAGCAGCTGGAGGATATACCGTTGAAGGCAGTTTATGAAAAGCTGGCTATGCGTGCATCGTTCGGAATTATCAATGCCGGTAGAAATTCGGCTTAGTATTGTTGAATTTTGGATTCTGTATTTCAACAAACCTGCCCTGCAAAGGCAGGGCAGGGCAATAACCCATGTTACAGGTTACTGCGGGGTCAT
>DASWTK010000357.1:0-5367 GCA_036402175.1 Chitinophagaceae bacterium
CTTCCATTTCACGATACCGATCGGGCAGATCATCAAACTCATAAAGCGCCGTACCGATTGTGAGGCCGGATGCTGAAATGCTGAATACTATTTTATCACCTGATTGAATTTTATTATTCCGGATATGATCTGCCAATGCAACGAAATGCGCTGTAGAAGCGGTATTACCCCGCTGCTTCAGATTATTGATGGTGTTACCATCGTGACAGATTCTGCTTTCCAGCAATCGATTGATCTCACGACCCGCGCTTCTCAGGGTCATGTCGGAAGTCTGGTGCATGATGAGATGCTGAAAACAGTTGGGTGTCCATCCGCCCTGCTGAAGCACCTGCAACGCATGCCTGGCACCAGACCTGATGGCTACTTCAGTGAGCTTTACCGAATCTGTGAACATGATCATTCCTCCCTGTTCCGAAGCCTTTGCGATGCAGTACTCACTGTATTTTCCAAAAGTCTGAAGTTCAAGTTCGCGGAACCCCGCTTTATCCGTTGAAGCATTCTCCAGTATCAGCGCGGCACCCGCGTCTCCTAACGTCAAACAAGCAAGTCGCGTGTCCATGAAATTTTCAATCTCTCTCTGAGCGCTTTTGGTGAGGTGAGTGATGTACTCTCCGCTCACCACCATCCCGCGTTTGATAACACCGGTTTTAATTAAAGCATTAACGATATAAATACCAGTGAACATTCCGGCGCAGGCATTGGTAATATCAAAAGCCATCGCATTGCTGAAGCCGAAATGTAACCTGAGCTT
The DNA here is from genome assembly GCA_036402175.1 of Chitinophagaceae bacterium. GTDB lineage: Bacteria > Bacteroidota > Bacteroidia > Chitinophagales > Chitinophagaceae > DASPKM01. The sequence goes on from DASWTK010000357.1 coordinate 752, forward strand.
CGAAGAAGTATTTGGTTCGAATGATATCAATTGGTGACCATCATATCTTGAAATATTACAACAGATCAGCAGATCAATATCGTCTGCATTGTATTTTGATCTTGCCAGGCAGTCGGCAATTGCATGTTGAGCGAGGTCAATAGAAAACTCATCCTGCCCGGCCATTCGCCTTGAATTTATTCCTGTAATATTCTCCAGCGGGAACTGAATTTTATTTTTACAGGCATTCAGTATTTCGCCGGTTGAGTAGGAGTCAGGCGGAAGATAGACACCTATGCTTTCTATGATGGCATTCCGATTAACATCCATAATTACCGGACTTTTACCTGTGTTTAATAATTAATTATAGTTCATTTTTTTTAACTTATATTGAAGAACGGTCTATCCTGCCCAAAAAAACCTGACGGTTTAAAAGTAAGCGTAATCCTTTGAAAAAATTGTTGTTTAAACTGACGGAATTTTTATAAAAGAGATCTTTCGGTTCTCTTATTAAAATACGACATCACATTCATAAAGGAATTGATATGACGCATCCGCCAACTTCACTGGTTGATATCCTGCAGTGGCGCGCAAAGTTTCAGCCCAACCGGCTGGCCTATAGGTTCCTGACAGATGGTGAAAACAAAGAAGACGTTTTTTCATATGAAGAACTGGATCAGCGTGCACGTTCTATAGGAGCAATGCTCCAAATTTCCGCAAATGCAGGAGATCGGGTTCTTTTATTATTACCACCCGGACTTGATTTTATTGCGGCTTTTTTCGGTTGCCTGTATGCAGGCGTCATTGCAGTCCCTGCTTATCCGCCGCACCCTGCGCGTCTGGAAAAAATGCTACCGGTTATTCATGGGATCATCGAAAATGCCCAGCCATCTGTGTCGCTGATGAGCGCTTCACTTCGGGACGCGATCATGAATTCTGAGATTGGAAGGGTCGGATTTAAGGACGTGAAGTTGCTGGTACCCCAGAACGAAGATCTCAGCCACCTGCAACAAAAATGGCAAAAGCCTGAGATCGCTGAAAATGATATTGCCTTTCTGCAATACACTTCCGGTTCAACTTCCAAACCCAGGGGAGTTATGGTAAGTCATGCCAACCTGCTTCATAACCTCGGTCTTATTGAAAAATCCTTCGGGCAATCAAGTGAAAGCCATGCGGTCATCTGGTTACCTCCCTATCACGATATGGGTTTGGTAGGCGGCATTCTGCAACCGCTTTATACCGGCTATCCGGTGACCCTGCTTCCTCATTTAATGTTTTTGCAACAACCTTTACGCTGGTTACAGGCAATTGATCGTTACCGTGCTACCACCAGCGGAGGGCCCAATTTTGCGTATGATCTATGTGTACGAAAGATCAGGCCCGAACAAAGGAAGCTGCTTGACCTCAGTTGCTGGGAGGTTGCCTTTAACGGGGCCGAACAGGTTTATCACAGGACACTGCAAGCGTTTGCAGACTACTTTGCTCCAACCGGTTTTCGACGCGAGTCATTTCTACCGTGTTACGGACTGGCCGAAGCAACCCTTCTGGTAACCGGAGGTCCAAAAGCCAGGTTGCCGGTGATCAGTTATTGCGAAAGTTCAATGCTTCAGCAGAACAAGGTGATCACATCACAAATTGAAACTGATGAAACGCGGGCGTTGGTTGGTTGCGGGCAGGATATATTTCATCAGAACATAAAAATTGTAGATGCAGAATCAGGTACACCCTGCCTTCCCGGACAGGTGGGAGAGATCTGGCTGAGTGGGCCCAGCGTAACAAGAGGATATTGGAACAATGTACGCGAAACAGAGGCGACATTTGGCGCGCGGTTAGCAAACAGCGGCGAAGGACCATTCCTTCGGTCAGGCGACCTTGGATTTATACAGGAAGGCGAGTTATTCATAACGGGCCGCCTTAAAAACATGATCATTTCCGCGGGGAATAACCACTATCCCAACGACATCGAGAAGACGATCGAAAGCGCTCATCATGCTATCCGTCCTGCAGGATGCGCTGCTTTTTCAATCAATCATGCAGCTACCGAACAACTTATCGTAATTGTTGAGATTGAGCAGAAGCCCGATGTGACAGCAGAAGAAATAAGGAAAGCAATCCGCAATGCCGTTTCCCTCAATCACGATCTGTCGGTTAGTGATATCAGGTTAACAGGGGCGGGCAGGATACCAAGAACACTTAGCGGAAAAATAAAACACTACCTCTGCAAGTCAGATTATATGGCAGGGAACATCAAAGAAATAAATTAGAATGAAATTCGGCATATTCATAGATCTGCAGTTACCACGCCCATGGAATGATGGTGATGAAGTTAGACTTTTCAAAGAGGCCATGGAACAAGTGGAATTGGCTGACCGGCTTGGGATAGAGTATGTATGGGTGCAGGAACACCATTTTTTGGAAGAGTATTGTCATTCCTCCGCACCCGAAGTTTTCCTTGCCGCCTGCAGTCAGCGCACAAAAAATATCAGGCTTGGGCATGGAATTGTGGTGATGTCTCCAAAATTCAATCATCCTGCAAGAATTGCGGAGCGCCTTTCCACATTGGATATCATCAGCAATGGCAGGGTAGAATGGGGAACGGGTGAATCGGGTTCGCGAATGGAACTGGAAGGATTTGGTGTTGACTTTGTAGACAAGCGTCCGATGTGGGCGGAAGCTGTTCAGGAAACGGCGAGAATGATGTGTATGAATCCATATCCCGGGTTCAATGGCAAATATTTTTCGATGCCACACAGGAATGTAGTACCGAAACCTTTACAGAAACCTCATCCTCCGCTTTGGGCCGCGTGTTCAAACCGCGATAGTGTGCAGCTTGCCGCTCATTTGGGAATGGGCGCGCTGACATTCGCTTTTGTGAATGCCGAAGAAGCAAAATTCTGGGTGGATGAATACTATGAAACTTTTAAGAAAAATTGTAAGCCCATCGGGCAATCGGTAAATCCAAATGTAGCAATGCTCACAGGATTTATGTGCGACCAGGATAACGATACGGCAATTGCGCGGGGTATGGAGGGCGCACAGTTCTTTGCATTCGGATTAGGGCATTACTGGCGCGATGGTATACACGTACCCGGCCGCACAAACATGTGGAATGAATTCAAGAATCAACCCTCATCGGCAATTGAAAAAATGGAACGTGAAAGAAAAAAAGCAGGTATGCGAGGGATTGGAGATCCGGAACGACTGATCGAAAACTTTCGTGCTTTTGAAGAAGCGGGAGTTGACCAGTTGATTTTTTTGCAGCAAAGCGGTAATTATCGTCATGAACATATCTGTAAGTCGCTTGAACTTTTTGCAAAAGAAGTTTTACCTGAATTTAAAGAAAGAGATGCCGTGCGGGAAAAGCAGAAGCAGGAAGCATTAGCGCCATTTATAACGGATATTTTGCTTCATGCTCCAAAGCCCGAACCAATTAGTGAAGTGCCACCGGTGGAAGCGTTTCCGCTGATGTGGAATACCATGAACGCTGAGAATGCACAAAGCGCCCCTGACCGAAGACCCGGATTGAGTGCGTTCTGGCAGATTCAGGTGGGCGGAAACCGAACAAAAAAGTAACATCATAATTAATCTTCCACGTGCTGAACAAAAGAGAAATCCAGGATTGGCTGATAACACACATTGCAAACCTGCTGAAGGTTACTCCTGAAGCTATTGATATCAGCGAATCTTTTTCGAACTATGGACTATCATCACTGGATGTGGTTTCTCTTTCAGGCGAACTTGAACAATTACTTGGTCGCCGCCTTTCACCTACGCTGGCTTATGATCACCCAAATATTTCGCTGTTAGCAGAATACCTGGCTGGAGATTTAACGCGATCTCATTCAGTTGGACCATCTGATGGCGCATCAACAGAACCAATCGCTGTCATCGGAATCGGATGCCGTTTCCCGGGTGCAAAAGATCCTGAGTCATTCTGGCAATTACTTCGTGATGGTGTAGATGCTATTGCTGAAGTGCCGGCTGACAGGTGGGAAAAGAATGAATATTATAATGCGGATGCTTCAGTTCCCGGAAAATCTGTTTCCAATTGGGGTGGATTTCTTGAGCGTGTCGATCAGTTTGATCCATTCTTTTTTGGCATTTCACCCATCGAAGCCAAATACATGGACCCGCAGCAGCGATTGCTGATGGAACTGTCGTATGAAGCGCTTGATGACGCGGGTCAGATCAAAGAAAACATCAGCGGTACAAGAACCGGTGTGTTCATCGGCATATCGTCGAATGAATACAGTCAGCTTCAATTTGATGATACAGCTATGATCACCAGTCATTCTGGAACGGGCAGCGCTTTATCAATTGCAGCAAACCGTATTTCATATTTTTTCAATTTACTGGGACCAAGTCTGGCGGTTGATACTGCTTGTTCTTCTTCATTGACCGCGGTTCACCTGGCTTGCCAAAGTATCCGCAACGGTGAGTGCAGTATGGCCCTCGCGGGGGAGTGAATATTATTCTATCACCTGCAAACTCCATCGCTTTTACCAAGGCGGGAGTGCTGGCGCCGGATGGAAGATGTAAAACATTCGACTCGCGTGCGAATGGTTATGTGCGTGGCGAGGGTGGTGGTGTTGTTGTGCTTAAAAAACTTTCAGCTGCATTGGCTGATGGAGATCCGG
>DASWTK010000358.1:0-30248 GCA_036402175.1 Chitinophagaceae bacterium
TTTTTCAGCCTGGGCACAAGTTAATTTTCATAACTGCCAAACACTTTTTTACCTGTGTGCGTATATTCAAATAACTGGCATGAATATGAGCTGCAGAGTTTCCTTTTATGCCCTTTTTTATTAAATTGCAACTGACACTTATACCAACACTAATTGATGAGAAAAGTTACTCTGCTGCTTCTGCTATTGGTTGCAGCTAGCCAGGCTTATACACAAGATTTTTCAAACAAGGGAAAAGAGTTCTGGATCGGCTATGGCAATCACGTGAGAATGTACCAGGGGAACACTCAGCAGATGGTTCTCTACATTACTTCCGACGTAACCACTACCGGTATCGTTGAAATTCCGGGTTTAAGCTGGAGTACTTCATTTTCAGTTACCGCGAACCAGATTTCCACCATTAATATTCCACAATCAGCCGTTCTTAGCGGAGAAGGTTTATTCAATGCCGGAATCCATGTAGTGGCCCAGCGGCCTGTAGTTGTATATGGTCATATTTTCAATTCAGCAGTTTCCGGAGCAACCCTTTGTTTACCGGTCGCCACCCTTGGAAGAGAATATTATTCGGTCAACTATACGCAGGTCTCGAACGAAGGCAACTCTTTTTCCTATTTCTTTGTTGTTGCCACCGAAGACAATACCACCATTGAAATAACACCCACGGCTACCACATTGAACGGCTGGAGCGCCAACACCACCCAGACCATTACTTTGAACAGGGGGCAGATCTACCAGGTGCTAGCACAAACAGATCTTACCGGTTCTACCATAAAATCAGTAACCGGCGCCGCCGGGGGATGTAAAAGGATCGCTGTTTTCTGCGGAAGCGGCAAAATATCTATTGGTTGCCCTTCGCCCAGTTCTTCTGATAATCTTTTTCAGCAGATATATCCAACATCTACCTGGGGTAAAAAATACGTTACCGTTGCCAGTCATAATAATGGAAACGGCGATCACAGGAATTATTATCGCATCATAAAAAGCACGCCCTCTGCCATTGTGAACCTCGATGGCAGTTTTATTCCTGCTGGGAGTTTCACAAACGGACTTTATTATACATTCAACGGCTCAGGCACACACGTCATCTCCAGCGACGAGCCCATTCTGGTTGCACAGTATTTTACTACCCAGGGCTGCTCGGGTAATCCTGTCCCGGGTGACCCGGAAATGATCTATCTGAACCCGATCGAGCAGACGATCTCGAACGTTACCCTTTTTTCGTCGCCATTTTTTCAGATCGATTATCACGGATTGAACATCGTTGTAAAAAATGCAGGAACTGCCCTTAGCAGCATGAAACTGGATGGTGCAAGCGTTGGGAATTTATTTTCACCGGTCCCCAATGACCCAACATATTCTTATGCAAAACTTCCGGTTGGTTCCGGAACACACAATCTGGTAAGCGACTCTGGCTTCAACGCCATCGCGTTTGGTTTTGGAAACGCGGAATCATATGGTTATTCTGCCGGAACAAATCTGAAAGACCTTTACCAGTTCATCACTGTACAGAACGATTACAGCACCGTTAATTTCCCCGCAGGCTGCAAGAATACACCACTCAAGTTCGCCATTACTTTTCCTTATGAACCTACCCAGATCAGATGGGTATTCGGGGCGGCGCTGAACGGACTGGGTTTGACAGATACGGTCATCAATACTCCAACGTTTGATTCAACGTGGATCATCAATGGAAGAACACTATACAGGTATAAATTGAACCGCTATAGTATCATTGGAACTCCGGGAACATATCCGGTCTCAATATTTGCAACAAATCCAACTATAACCAATGGTTGCAGCGGTGAGCAGGAGATTCAGTACGACCTGCAGATATTTGAACAACCATCTGCTTCCTTTTTATATACTCATACCGGTTGCCTGTCGGACAGTGTAGCATTTACTGATAATTCCAATGGACAGGGAAGGCCTTTGGTGAGATGGTCGTGGGATTTTGGAGATGCCAGTACTTCATCCCTTAGGAATCCAAAGCACAAATACGCAAATGCGGGAACTTACACGATCAGGTTTTCAGCCATAACAGATATTGGATGTCTTTCCGATACAGTGCCGCAAACAATTCAGATATCAAATCCACCAACCGCAAACTTCGCCGTTTCGGCAAATACCTGCGTAAAATCCTCGGTTACTTTTACCGATCAGTCGAACCCACTGGGATCAACTATTGTAAAATGGACATGGAACTTTGGAGATGCAACTGCGCCTGTAGTCAATACAAATGGAAATCCGGTTTCTCATACGTATGCAACCGCGGGAACCTATAATGTAACCCTGCAGATTGAAACAAACACGGGTTGCAAGAGTAATGTATTTACTTACCCCCTGATAGTACACCCGACACCCAAAGCTGATTTTATACTTCCTGCGGGAATTTGCCTGCCGCAAGGCACTGCTCAGTTTACTGATCAGTCGACCATTTCAGACGGTACGCAATCGCAATTCACTTATGTGTGGAATTTTGGAGATGGCAATACCTCCACCGTAAAAAATCCGGTGCACAATTATTCCGGCACCGGTCCTTTCAATGTAAAGCTGGAAGTAACGTCGAACAATGGTTGTAAACATGATACAACCAAAGCACTGACCACCATCTTCGCTCAACCGGATGCCGAGTTTACGGTTACGCCTGAAGTTTGCCTTGGCGCTGCTACAACATTTACCGATCAAAGCAATGGCAGTGGCAACAACGTTACAAAATGGAGATGGGACTTTGGCGATGGAAAAATTGATTCAGTTCAGAACCCGGTTCATACTTATGCAACTGCCGGAACCTACACTGTAAAATTGTACATCTATACAGATAAAGGTTGTGTATCGGACACTGCCACACATACCACCATTGTAAATCCATTGCCACAGGCCGATTTCAGTTTCTCCAATCCAAGGTGTGAAACGTTTAACATCACATTTACCGATGGTTCACTGCCCAATGCAGGAAATCTTGTAAAATGGAACTGGACATTCGGAGATGGTGGAACATCTTCACAACAGAACCCTCAGCACACTTATGCCGCTTCGGGCATTTATAATGTTTCATTGGATGTGGAAACAAACAAAGGATGCAAAAGCGCTATTACACCAAAACAGGTAGTAGTAAGTCCATTGCCGGTTCCGGATTTTGGCATGCCTGGTGTTTGTTCAAACGACGCCTTCGCTGAATTTACCGATTCAAGCAGGATAGCTGATGGATCGGAGAACCAGTTTACCTATCTATGGAATTTTGGGGATCCAAACGCTAATGCGGGTAATCCCAACACATCCACTTCAAAGAACGGACGCCACAGATATACTGTGCCTGGTGTTTATACAGTCAGGCTGACGGTTACATCAAAAGATGGATGCAGCCGGTTTATTGACAAACAGTTTACGGTGAATGGCTCACTGCCGCAGGCCGCATTTACAATAAACAATCAGGCCGACCTGTGCAGCAATAAGGATGTTACAATAACCGATGCATCTTCTGTAGATGTAGGAAAACTGATTCGTGTAGAGATCTATTGGGATTATCTGAACGATCCAACCAGGAAGACTGTTGATGACAATCCAGCTACTGGTAAATCTTACACTTTCAAATATCCTGAATTCGGTACGCCTTTGACTCAAACTTACCAGATAAGATATGTGGCCTATTCTGGTATCAGCTGCCTGAACCAGTTTACAACCAATATTACATTAAAAGCAAGTCCAACCATTCAGTTTGATGCCATGTCGGCTGTATGCGAGGAAATAGATCCATTCCAGATAACTGATGCGAGGGAAATTTTCGGACTTGCAGGAAGCGGAACTTTTTCCGGTCCCGCTATCAGTTCATCGGGCTTATTTGATCCCGGATCGGCAAAACCGGGAGTGCATACAATCCGTTACACTTTCAATGCATCTAATGGATGTTCATCTTTTGACGAACAAACCATTCAGGTAAATCCAACTCCGGTAGTGGATGCTGGTCCTGACAGAACTGTGCTTGAGGGAGGTGTTATTACGCTGGCTACAAAGGTTACCGGAAATAACCTGACTTACTTATGGACGCCTTCAATTGGTTTGGATAATGCTACCATCGCAACACCAAAAGTTTCTCCGCCGGATGATACGGAATATACGTTATTCGTAACTTCCGGGCAGGGTTGTTCCGCCTCAGATAAAGTAATAGTAAAGCTGCTGAAACAGATCAAAGTTCCAAATGCGTTCACGCCTAATAACGATGGCGTAAATGACAGATGGGAAATTTTATATCTTGACTCTTATCCGGGCTGTGAGGTGGAAGTATTCAACAGGTATGGTCAGCTGGTCTACCGTTCTATCGGTTATACAAGGGCGTGGGATGGGTCGTACAATGGAACTATTTTGCCGGTAGGAACCTATTACTGGATCATCAATCCTAAGAACGGCCGGAAAGCTATCAATGGATCCGTAACTATAATAAGATAATTTAAAGCGAGCAATCATGAAGCGTTTTTTACTTGGACTGTGTTTAACCGGATTTTTTGCTGGTGTGCACGCGCAACAAAGGCCACAGTATACCCAGTACATCCTGAACAATTATATCATCAACCCGGCGCTTACAGGAATAGAAAACTATACCGATGTAAAGCTGAGTCACCGTCACCAATGGGTAGGATTTCAGGATGCCCCTGTGACAACTTATTTTACCATTCACAAGCCAATAGGCAAACAGGACGATCGTACCACCGCTACATCTTTTAATATGCCGGGAGAAAATCCCCGCGGAAAAAGTTACTGGCAGGATTATACAGCAGCGGCTCCGCACCATGGAATTGGCATGCAGGTAATCAACGACAGGACAGGTCCACTCAACCGTTTCTCTGCCTATGCCACCTATGCATACCATTTAGGTATCAGCGCAAGAACAAGTATCTCGGCCGGGTTCGGAGCAGGGGTCTCAAACCTTAGTCTCACAGCAAGTAAACTTGATTTTGTCCATACAACAGTTGACCCGGCTGTATATACAAGTAACGCAATAAACAACCTGCGTCCCGATTTTACAGCGGGTGTCTGGGTCTACTCAGCAGATTATTTCCTGGGAGTGGCGGCGCAGCAAATTGTTCCTTCGAAAATTGATTTTTCGAACAATACACTTACCACGCAGGAAGGAAAATCAGTTCCGCATCTTTTCTTTACAGCGGGTTACCGTTTTTTATTGAACGAAGATTTCAACCTGATACCTTCAACGCTGGTAAAATATGTTAGCACAACATTGAATGCTGATTTCAATATGAAACTGCAGTATCAGGATCTTGCATGGGTTGGGGCCAGCTACAGGCTGGAAGATGGTTTCGCCGGTATGATCGGATTAAATGTATCCAATACTTTCAATATCGGATATTCTTATGATTATACTACAAGCAAGCTGAATACTTTTACAAAAGGAACACATGAGGTCATGGTAGGATTTCTGATCGGGAATAAGTATGGCGACTGGTGTCCGCGAAACGTGTGGTAGATCTCATAATTTTTTAAATTCATAGAAGCGGGTGGCTTCTGTAAATCCCAGCTTTTTATAAATGTTCAAACCATCGTCTGCCGCCTGCAAAGTGGCAAACGAGTATCCATTATTCTTTAAATACGCCAGGCAATGCTTCAGTAAATTTGTTCCGATCCCTTTGCGCCTGAAGTCAGACAAAGTACATACGCTATAGATCCCGGCATTTTTTTCGGAATCGGGAAACACCTCCATCACAGATACCAGTCTGCCATCTGCATAACTTCCGAAATATTCAATTGTATGCTTGCCATGTAAAAGAAGGGGAGAGGCCATATGATAAAAGTCAATTACATTTCTATCCGGCGGATCCCAGTTTAATGATACGATCTTCGCGAATTCTTCCAGCAGGCCAGGAGTATTCAATTTCACTATATCGGCCTTGACATTCTCAGGAACATAATCAGCCAGATCTAATATCATTCCCGGCTCGGTAGCGGCTTCCTTTATACCAGCAGCTGTAAGCGTGTGCCGAATTTCATGGGTCAGATTTTCTTCATTGATCCAGATACAGTAAGCCAGATCTTTCTCATCATAGGTTTGAAGCGCTTTTTGAAACGCCTCCGGTTTGAATTCAGATGCATCGGTTATGTAAAGAATGTTGAATGTGTCGCATGAAAGGCCTGAATCGGAATATGAGAACCCCTGGCCGATCGTCGTTTTCATTCCGGGGATCAGGGATTGCAGATAAGTTGAATGATGATAAAAATTATCATTAATGATACTTGCGGGCGATGGTGTTACGTTTTTCATATTTGAACGTTATTCGGGTAACATCATTTTACCTTTTAATACTACCACATTTTCACCACCGATTTCTACTTTGTCGTCAAATGCTTTTACCAATAATTCTCCACCCCGTTCCGAAGCCTGATAAGCTTTAAGAATGTTTTTATTGAGCCTTTCTTTCCAGTATCCTGCAAGAACCGAATGTACAGAGCCTGTTACCGGATCTTCGTTGATGCCGATCCATGGACAGAAAGAACGGAGGAGGTAGTCGTGCTCCCGGTCATCCGCAACCGAAGTGATCACCACTTCTTTTATAATATTGTTTGACTTTAGCAATCTGAAATAATCCGGCTGTATCGCTCTTAATACCGAAGGATTGTCAAGTTCAATAAAAAGCGCTTCAAGCTGATCTGAAACCCCCGCGTTTTTATAATTTGACAGCTGCAAACTGTCCAGGATTTCTTGTTCCACTTCATACTGCCAGACATCATATTTCGGGTACGACATAAATATCATGTTTCCTTCCGAAACGGTTTTAATACGTATGCCATCAATAGTATGGAATACCGAAGCTTCCATTGCGTCTTCCATCAGGGCAACCTGCGCAGCCGCGAGTGTCGCGTGTCCGCATGCAGGTATCCCGGTTGTGGGGGTATAATACTTAATTGAGTATTCATTGCTGTAACTGTGATGCCTGCTGATAAAAGCAGTTACCGGGAAATTGAGTTCACCCGCAATGGATTGCATTGTTGACTGATCCATTTCTTCTTCAGAATAACACACGCCGGTGGGATTGCCTTTGAAGTTGGCTGATGTAAAAGTGTCAATGATGTAAGTAATTACCTGCATTGGGAATGAATGCAAGTTTAATATAAAACCACCTAAAAAAGAAACCCGCCATTAGGGCGGGTTTTATTAAATAATTACAAATATCAAATCAGATATGTACAATTTTTTTGACTGGTTTGGCGGCTCCGTTTGCGTTTTGCTTATTCTTTTTCTGAAGGTGTTCCCTGAGTTCTAATTCTTTTTTCTGTTGATCCTGCTGGCATTTGATCTGGTCTTCCAGCACTTTTTTCTGCAGGTTCCTGTAATGTTCCTGCATCTGTGCATTCTCCTTTACGGTTGTAAGTTCACGCAGGTAAGCATCCTGACGTTTTTTCGCATCCAGCTGAATCATCTCCAGTTTTGTCTCTGCATTTACCTTTTCCCAATCAACCTGCCTTAATGACTTTTTAATTTCATTCTGAAGCTTCGCGATGTCTACATTTTCACCTGCGTCCTTAAGCTCTTTTTCGAGTTTCGACCAGTTGATCTCCTCCAGGGCTTTTAATGCCTTTTTGAGAGATTCCCTTGCAGCTTTCTCTTCGGGTGAAACAACGATCATTCCGGGTTTGGTTGAGTCCTGGAAATAATAGGTGAAGCTGGTGCTGGGTACATACGGAGTAGCGCTGAATGTGAATGTTGCTGCCGGCTTGTCTATAACAATTTGTTCTGTGATTGAAAAATCGCGCAGGTCCTCTGTTGAGGCAAGCATAGCCTGTGGTGTATATTGAATGGACTGGTAAGCTACCTGGTTCAGGAATTCTTCTGTCTCGGGTGCTTGTGTTTCTTCTTCTTCTACGGCAAATTCAATCAGTTCGGCCCTGTTCTCCTGCAGGTTTCTCCTTTCCGGATTTTGCCTGGTTTCAGTTATCGGCTCACTTACAAAAACAGTCTCAGTCTTCTCCTGCGGAATGATCAGTGATTCTTTTGTCTCAGACAACCGGATTTTTTTAACGATGACATTTCCGGGATTCGACCATGCGATAAATGCCAGCATGAAACCAGCAAACAGGTGTGCAACCATACGGTTATTATACCGGGTTGACACCGGTTGATTCAGTATGCGTTTTACGCGGTCGAGCAGCATGCGGTTATTCTTTCCCGTGGCTGCCATTGCGAGAGATACTTTCATCATTCTTCTTTGTTCAATCATCAGCAGTGCCGAAGCATAAGCGTGAGCATTGTATTGAAACTGGAGTACGAGGTCGTCGCAACTGTTTTCTCTTTCCCTTTTGATCGTGCGAATGAAGAGTCGTGAAAACGGATTAAAAAACAAAATGATGTCAATGCTGGTGATCATAATGTTCACCAGGTAATCATTGCGGCTGATGTGCGCCAGCTCATGAAGCAGGATGGCTTCAACCTGCTGAACGCTTAAACCATTTACAGACGCGATCGGCATAAGTATTACAGGTTTCCAGAATCCGATGGTCATAGGTGTATCGACGATCTCTGACAACCAAACGCGGATTTCTTTCTTAATACCCATGCGGGCAGCGATCTGCTGAACATACATGCGGTATTTTGGTTGCAGTTTATGAATAGCATGCGTACTTACATGCTTTGTATAACGGTATTGAAGAACGAAGCGGAAAAAAAGGATGATGATTGCTCCGAGATATACACTCGACAGATAGGGCAGGGCTGACTCCAGATTCTGAAGACTTAGCCCGATAATTCCCGTCAGGGTATCTTCACCAGAAGCGGCAACCAATGTGGGCGATTCACTGTAATCAAAATATTTACCGGCCAGTGTAAATGCAAACCAAACCGAACCGGCACCCAGCAGCAGAATAGAGATCGAATGTTTCAGATCAGCGGTTAGTTTTCTCCGGGAAGCTGTCAGTATCAGGTAAATCACCCACAGAGCGGCCATTTGCCAGATACTGTTCAGCAACGCCCAACCTAAAGCTTTCAGGAAAGCAGATTGGCCAAGCAACGCCATACGTTATTGTTTTTTTAAGTTGTTCAGCAGTTGTTGAATTTCGTCCAGTTCCTGGGCAGATGCTTTGTGGTTACCCAAAGCCTGCAACACCAACTGGGTGGGAGACCCGCCGAACAAAGTGTCGATCATTTTGTTGAGCAAGTGCTTTTGTGTCTTGTCCCGGCTAACAGAGGGTTCGTAAATATGCGTTTTGAAAGTTGCGTCTCTCTTCACCAGCCCTTTCTCGAACATGATCTGCATCAGTTTGAGTGTAGTGGTATAACCTACTTCTTTTGACTTGGCTAATTCTTCATGAACGTCCCGAACGCTGGCAGTGCCTTTCTCCCATAAAACCTGCAGGATCTCCAGCTCACTTTCCGTGGGTTTGATGTATTTGACAGTGCTCATAACTGAGTTTTAATTTGCGTGGTAAATTACGATATTTTTCGTAATAAAACGTTAAAAGAGGTTAAACAGGGTTAACAAAATTTTCCACAAAACGTGAATATCAGGAGGGGGGAATGATGCCTTCGCGGCGCATCTGTTTTACCGTTTTGCTGCTGCCATCGTGGCTCCAGCCGGGAGGCTGAATAAAATAATTGATACCATGTTTCAATGATCCCGATTCGCGTGCTTTACGGAACAGTTCGCCCCAGGTTTTAAAGGCTACAACAAATGGATTGAAGGACCCTATATTACGTGTAAGACCATACGAAGGACGTTCCTCTTCCGGTTTGAAAGATCCGAACATTCTATCCCAGATAATTAAGATGCCCCCGTGATTCCTGTCAAGATATTTAAGATCACTGCCATGATGAACGCGGTGATGGGATGGCGTATTAAAAAAGAACTCAAACCAGCGCGGCATTTTATGGATCGTTTCGGTATGAATCCAGAATTGATAAATAAGACTGATCTGCTGCATAAAGAGTATCCAGAGCGGATTGAATCCAACCAATGGCATCCATGCCCAGAAAAGAAATGATCCCGTTGCATTGCCGGTCCATGTTTGCCTGAGCGCGGCCGCCAGGTTATAATGCTCAGATGAATGATGAACTACATGCGACGCCCAGAACCAGTTAACATTATGACTGATGCGGTGAAACCAGTAATACGAAAGGTCGTCAGCGAAGAACAGCAGTACCCAGAACCACCATGCCGAGTCATCGAGCGTAAACAACCTGTATTTATAAAGTAAACTGAAGAGACCAAAGATCATTGCCTTGGTCACAAATCCGGTAAGTACATTCCCGATCCCGAGCGCGAGGCTGCTCCAGGTGTCTTTCTTTTCATACAGCTGTTTGTTCTCCCTGTACGAGAACCATGCTTCTATTGACAGCAGCAGAATAAAGAAAGGGATTGCATAATATAATATGGCCGGAGGCATACCTGAAAGTTACAAAAAAGCCCCCGTGTAGAAACACGCGGACTTTGGTATTTGGAATTGATTAGTGACAATTTTTCAATCATTGTTAACTACGGGAGTTAATGGCTGACTGACTTTATCCGCTAATTATTTTTGTTCGTTTTCCAAATGTAAGCTCATCTGGACATTCCTGTCAATTTCTTTTCCATTAATTAATAATATCCCGTTATTCATTTCCACAACAGCCTTTTCGCCTTCCGATACCAGCCTGGCCTTTTTAAGTTTTGCAACCAGGTTATCAGCTGAAAGTTGTGAATAGCTATCATTCATTCCATTCATTGATACGGTGATCGTACTCTTCAAAGGAACACCCGCGTTGTCAGCCGAAACTCCATTGCCATGTACCTGGGCAAGGGTAGGAGCGATCACAAGCGAAACGATGGACATCAGCTTGATCAGGATGTTCATGGAAGGACCAGAAGTGTCCTTGAACGGATCGCCGACCGTATCGCCTGTTACCGATGCTTTGTGTGGTTCGGATTTTTTATAAAAGATCTCGCCGTTTATCTCGGCGCCTTTTTCAAAAGATTTTTTCGCATTATCCCATGCACCTCCCGCGTTGTTCTGGAACATTCCCATCAGCACCCCGCTTACCGTTGCTCCGGCAAGGAATCCACCCAGGGCTTCAGGTCCAAGTACAAACCCAATGAAAATCGGTGAAATGATGGTAATGGCACCCGGAAGCATCATCTTCTTAATAGAAGCTTCCGTTGAAATGGCAACGCATTTATCGTATTCCGGCTTTCCTGTTCCTTCCATGATGCCCGGAATTGTGCGGAACTGCCTGCGCACCTCTTCAACCATCGCCATTGCGGCCTTTCCAACCGCCTGTATCGCAAGTGAAGAAAAAATGAATGGGATCATGCCGCCCACAAACAAAGAAGCCAGCACTTTTGCTTTATAAATATCAATGCCCGGCATTGGATAACCATTGTGTTCTACCACGCCGACATAAGCCGCGAATAGTGCCAGTGCCGTTAAAGCCGCTGACGCGATCGCAAATCCTTTTCCGGTAGCGGCGGTTGTATTTCCTACCGCATCCAGCACGTCTGTCTTTTCACGTACTTCCTTTGGAAGCTCGCTCATTTCAGCAATACCCCCTGCGTTGTCTGCAATGGGTCCAAAAGCGTCGATAGCCAGCTGCATGGCAGTAGTAGCCATCATTCCCGCTGCGGCAATGGCAACACCATACAGGCCCGCACATTCAAAAGAACCCCAGATACCCGCGGCGAGAACAAGGATCGGAAGCATGGTTGATTCCATACCTACAGCCAATCCGCCAATTACATTGGTCGCGTGGCCTGTGCCCGACTGCCTTACTATGGTGCGAACGGGTCGCTTACCCATAGCAGTATAATATTCTGTGATGATGCTCATTAATGTACCAACTACCAATCCCACGGCAATCGCACCCAATACACCCCATTTGGTAAACTCATGTCCGCGCAGGCTCATTGTATCCGGCAATATGAAATAAACCAAACCAATAGATGCCAGTGCCGTAAGTACTATTGAACCCCAGTTACCCATATTCAGGGCTTTCTGAACGTTATCGGTACTGATGCCTGCAGAATCGCTTACGCGGACAAAGAAGGTTCCTATTATAGAAAAGAGAATTCCCACGCCGGCAATAAGCATCGGTAAAAGGATGGGAGCGAGGCCGCCGAATTCATCTACCGACCTTGTTTCCTGTCCCAATACCATTGTGGCCAGAACCGTAGCAACATAAGAGCCGAACAGGTCAGCACCCATGCCTGCAACGTCACCAACGTTATCGCCCACATTGTCTGCAATGGTAGCCGGATTACGCGGATCATCTTCCGGGATGCCGGCTTCCACCTTACCTACAAGGTCAGCGCCTACGTCTGCAGCCTTGGTGTAAATACCTCCGCCTACCCGCGCAAAAAGCGCGATTGATTCGGCTCCCAGTGAGAAACCTGTCAGCACCTCGATGGTCTTTACCATTTCGGCTGAATCAACAGCGGAGTCGGGGGCGAATATGGCCTTTAATAATATAAACAATCCACCGAGGCCAAGAACGGCAAGGCCTGCAACGCCAAGACCCATTACCGATCCTCCGGTAAAGGAAACTGCCAATGCTTTGCTGAGGCTTGTCCGGGCAGCCTGCGCTGTACGAACATTACTCTTGGTTGCTATGCGCATGCCGATATAACCGGCAGTAGCGCTGAACACAGCGCCAACGATGAACGCAATTGCAATTGACCAGTGAGAATTGGGGTTAGCCTGAGCCATGAAAGCCAGCAGAATAGCTACTACAATCACAAAATACCCGAGAATCTTCCACTCAGCTCTCAAAAAGGCCATTGCGCCCTCAGCAATGTAGGTGCTGATCTCTTTCATGCGGTCGTTGCCTGCATCCTGGCGGGTTACCCAATTAAACTTCACGAAGGTGTACAGCAGACCAATGACTCCCATTACGGGAACGAGATAGATCAATTTGTCCATAAGCGTGGTGCTACGTTAGCGTTTTGCTATGTTTAAAATTCAGGACGGCAAAAATAGGGGTTGAAACCTAAATAATGAAATACTGGGCTTTTTGTTGAGTTTCGGTTGTCTATTGAGTTTTTGTAGTATCTGCCTGCTTTTTCTTCTTTTTGAAAGGATTGAGGTTATTTATCAGACCCTTGCCGGTTTCTTCCAGCTGCTTTCTGGGATCGTTGCTGCCAGGTGCTGCGGTTGTATCTTTTGGCGCCAGCAACTGTTTTTTTAATTCGTTCTGAAGTGCCAGGGTAGCCTGCTTTTTAGCAGACGCGATCGTATCCTTTACGGCCGATTTAACCGCAAGTTTTGTGCTGTCGATTTTTTGTTTGGCAAAATCGGTTGCCTGCTGTTTCATATCATCTGCGAGATTTGTGGCCGACTGCCTGAGATCTGTTTTTAATTGCGGATTGGTAAGTGTACCGCCCATTTTTACATTCAGGTCTACCATCTCTGAAAGTTTTACCGGCACTCCTTTATTATTTACCTGTGTAATTAAATTATTTACAAACTGGTTTCCTTTTTCACCCATCATCGAACGCGGGAGCCTGAGATTTACAACATATTCAATGGTCTGATCAAACCCATGCACGCCACCTATTTCCATATCAATGTCCTTTACTTTAACCTTGAACGGTTTCACCAACACCTTTCCGTTATTGAATTCAATATAATTCTTGACATCCTTTAAACTGATCGCTTCAAGCTCTTTTACATTCAACGTATTCGCCAGTTTATCAAGAGGTGCAAACTTTTTCAGGAAACCTTCTATCAGCAGCAGGTTGCCATTACCTGTCAATGAATTCAGATCGGGCATCATGTTCTCACCAAGTTTGCCCGTGAATTTCAATTGAGAAGTTAATTTACCAGCGATGAATTTCCCGGCCGGCATCAGTTTCTGCACAGTATTGAAAGCAAAGAATGTTTTTTGTACATCAAGTCCCTTCACATCATAAGCGAGGCTGATATCGGGATTTTTCTTACTGATCTTTGTAGAATAGGAACCGTCGATCTTCATTGATCCGTCCAGCGCGTTGCCCTGGATATTGTTCAGCTTCACCGTCTCATCTGCTATCTGCATTGAACCGCTTACATTATTTATCACTACCTTATCGTAAATCACTTCGTCAACACTGCTGTTCACCACGAAGTCAATATTCGCGGGAACCACAAATGGTTGCGATGGTTCTGCCTGTGTGGTTGTATCCGCGGGCACACCCATCCAGTCGTTCAGATTCAACCTGTCGGCTTTCACATTTAGCGTTCCGGCCAACTTCTGATCTTTCAGCGCATACCCAAGCAGGTTATTGATCGTTCCGTTTGCAGAAAAATTGGTTTTTAAATATTGTCCTCTCAAATCAGACACAGCTACGTTTTTTGGATTGAAGCTCAACAACAGTTTGTCCAGCTTAACGCCATCTGGATAATCCTTTGACGAATAGAAAAATTTATCAAGGTCCAGGTTGCCCGCAGCGTTGAATTGTTCATACCGTTGCTGTTCGATGTCTGATAAGTTTCCATTCACCGAAATATCTGCTTTAAGCTGACCATTCAATTTTGTTCCTGATTCCAGTTTTACAAACTGCGATATGCCCGAAAGGTCAAGTCGCCCTTTTGCCGCAGCATCCAGGAACAGATTGCTGATTGGATTCTTAACCAGTAATCTGAAATCGAAAGGCTCATCGTTGAATTCGATATGCGCTTTGGGAATATTAATAGTTGTATGGTCAGTTATCCCATCGGGGTTATCAACCTTTAATTTCAGGTTGATATTCTTTACAGCTTTTGGAAGATCGGGGTATTGAAAAAAACCATTTGCTACGTCAAGGTTCAACTGGTAGGCAGGCATCCGGGTATTGCTGTAAGTGCCTTTTACAAAACCGTTGAATATTGCTTTACCGCTGGTTTTTATTTTTGAAAAATCCTGCTGGTAAACTACCGGTACCAGTGAAAGGATATGTTTGAAATCAGTGGATGGCGCATCAAAGCTGATGTCCATATTGTAAGTACTGTCGTTGACTAGCTGAAAGAATCCTTTTGCTGCCAGTTTGAGTTCGTTTAGAATCAGATCACCCTTTTTAAAACTGTATTTGCCGGTCTTGTTGTCTATTTCAATGTCAGCATCGATAGAAGTAACTGCGCGTGACAGGTATGGAATTCCGCCATATGTAAAGCTGATCTTTTCCGCCTTTGTAGAAGTGGCGAGTGTAAAAAGATCCGCTGTAAAATCGCCGCTGCCTTCATGATCGAGATCTACGATCTCCGCGTTCATATTACCAGCAGCATCATCATAAAATATATACCCATCATTTATAGTGTACTGTTGCAGGTTGAGTTTGTATGGTTTTGCTTCTTCAGTAGTTACCGTTGTTGTGTCTTCCTTTGCTATATCCCAGTTGGCTTTTCCTTCCTTGTTCACAAGCGCATGAATGCGCGGTTCATTGATTTCAATGGAATAAATCTTAAAATCAGATCCTTTAATAACACTCATGAAATTCAGTGAGGCATCAATTTCTTTTGCCGCGATCAATGTATCTCCATCGAATTCACCCGTACCAGTGATCCGGAGGTCCTTCAACGCCACTGAAACTTTAGGGAAGTGCCTGAAAAAAGAAATGCTGATATCCCTGAAATCGGCTTTTGCATTAATGCTGTTATTGATCTCGGTTTTGACTAGTGAAAGAATCTGTCCTTTAAAAATAAACGGGGCTGCAAATGCAAGGGCTATGAGGAACAGCAGTGTAAAGCCGGTGATCTTAAGGATTTTCTTAAAGAGGCGCATCTGATGGTGTTTTCAGGTTATTGAATCCGGCCTTAAAAGTAATACGAAACCCTCTGAAGTCAAAGAGTTAATATGCATATTTGCATAATGACACCTGAAAGAAGGGATAAGCTGTTGTCGGTTCTTCACAAACGCCAGAATGACCTGGCCGTAGTGCTGGAAAATGTTCAGGACCCGCACAATATATCTGCCGTAATGAGAACCTGCGACGCCGTGGGTGTTCAGGATATTTATGTACTTAATACCCGAATTCCCAGGCACAGGAAATTTGGTCCGAGAAGCTCTTCCAGCGCAGCCAAATGGTTAAGCGTCCACCAGTTCACCGATTCCGCGGAATGTTTTTCCGTATTAAGGAAAAGATATAACCGCATCCTGACCACTCACCTGGCGGGCGATGCCGTAAAACTCTATGATATTGATTTCACAGAAAGCATTGCCCTGGTATTTGGTAATGAACATTCGGGTGTGAGTGAAGATATCCGCAACCTTGCCGACGGAAATTTTATCATTCCCCAGGTGGGCATCATCCGTTCATTGAACATATCGGTGGCCTGTGCTGTTAGCTTATATGAAGCCTACCGCCAAAAGATGAATGCAGGGCATTATGATGGCGAAAAACTTTCAACAGAACTGCAGGCTGAATTATTCAACTCGTGGGGACTGGCGGATAATGAACCATGATATGACAAGACGGTTACACTGCGTTTTAACTTTGCGGATACACCTGAATTCTTATTTTTGACTCCATCTGAAAATCTGCACCAATTGAGAAAGAAATTCCTTCCATACATTTTATTGCTGCTTGCTTCTGCTTCTTTTGTACCTGTTTCGGGTCAGGTCATAAAAAAGATAAAGGCTGAAGAACTTGCCGATTATATCAGGAACAGTAACCATCCACTAATCGTGAATTTCTGGGCCACCTGGTGCGCGCCTTGCATTGCGGAATTACCATATTTTCAGGAAGAGGTAAAAAAGTATGCTGATCAGAAAGCAGAGCTGGTTTTGGTGAGCCTCGATTTTGCAGATGCATATCCCGTTCAGATTTCGAATTTTATAAAAAAGAAAAAGTTCGAAGCAACTTTTTTCTGGCTCAATGAATCGGATGCCGATCATTTCTGTCCGGTCATAGAACCTAAATGGACTGGTTCAATTCCATCTACACTATTCATCAATAATCAGAAAGGCTTCAGGAAATTTTATGAGCGACAGCTTACGCATCCGCAGTTTGTTCTGAACATGCAGGAATTAGTGAAATAATAAAAAGAGGCTGCCTCTATCCCTGACAGCCTCTTTTTATATCTGAGAATTGAAATTACATTAACCTTTTAATTCCACAACCTACGCTTCTTGATTTTTTGACAGAGACATCTTTACCAGCAACGGCTTCGTTCATTGCTTCTTTAAGATGATTGCGGTTTACGCGGGATTCGTCTGATGGGTTGTCATCAATCGCTCCATGGTAAACCAGTTTGCCTGATTTGTCGAACAGGAAGCATTCCGGTGTGCGCGTTGCTCCAAATGCATCGGCAAGCACATGGTTCTTGTCAACCGCATAAATCCATTGATATCCCTGGCTTTTTGCATACTCCTTCATCTCTGCAAATGAATCGTCGCCGAAGCGCTGACCTTCATTTGGATTCAGTACAGCTACTCCAATTCCCTTGCTTAGCGCGTATTTGCATATTTCGTTGGTGCGGCTTTGGTTCTTTATCACGTATGGGCAGGTGTTACAGCTGAACATCACCAATAAACCATTCTCCTTCTTTGCGTCGTTCAGTGTGATCATTTTTCCGGTAATGTCCTCCATTTTAAGATCCGGCCTGGGTATTTGTGAACCGATTGGGAGGCTGTCGTTCACCGGGTAAAAGGACATGAGTCCTGTTAAAGTCAGTACAGATACGGCTGAAAGTATTCTGTTCATAATTTTCAGTTTTGTATAAAGTTCAGTAAAAAATCATTTGGAATGCTTACCGTCGGTCTCGTGTTTTGCCCTCTCATCAGCCTGATGCTTGAGTGAATGAATGCTAACGTTCAATTCAAATCCGATCAGCAGTACAAGCGAATTGATGTATACTAACAGCATAATGATCAGAATTGTTCCGATTGAACCATAAACTTTATTAAAACTGCCGAAATTGGTAACCCAGAAAGAGAACAGCCAGGCAGTTACCAATATCAGAAATGTTGCAAGCGTGGTTCCGGGCGATGTAAGTTTCCACCTCTTGTGTACAGCCGGTGCATATTTATAGATGAAGGCTATAGAATAATATGACATTCCGATCAGCAGCAGCCAGCGCACTATCTGAATGATTGTCAGGATCGCGGCATTTTTCAGATTTACCCTTTCGAGTATCCATATCAATATTTTGCCTTGCGTTGCCAGCAGTATCATGGTGGCGATCACAAGCACAATCAACAACGTTGTTAATTTAATAGCCATCCATCTTGATTCAAGGAAGTTTCGCCTCGACATGTAAATAAGCGATTTATTAAATGTTCTCATGATTCCCATCATAGCATTGGAAGCATAAAAAACGGCCAGCAGAAATCCTAATGACAGCAGGCCGCTTCGTGGTGTTTGAAGAAAGTCTTCCAGAAATCCTTTAACGGCGAAATAAGTACTGTCGTCAGGCGTAATATCTTCAGTAAGTGTAAGCAATTCGTCGGTGATCTGCGATGAGATAGGAAGGTAGGGCAGGAGCGTGCAAAGAAAGATGGTTGCAGCAGGTATGGCCATCAGGAAATTGAATGAAATCGCAGCGGCCCGTTCATTCAATCCAACCTTTTTCATCTGTTTAATAAAAAATACGATCACATCGTACAAAGGCAAACGTTCAAAGCCCGGCAACACAATATGCTGGCTCCATTTAATGAGCGTCTGCATGATGGTTGTGTTGAGTATAATTCGTTCGATCTTTGTCATGGGATCATTAGTCCGTTTCTTCTTTCGCGCGGCGTTTTTCCATTTCATCATTCAGCGCCTGCTGATACTCCTTTGCGTATTTCAGGTGTTCGTTGTAGGAGGAAGTAAAAACGTGTGCTCCGGAAAAATCGCTTTTCGCTACGAAATAAAGATAGTCAGTAACAGGGGCATTTAAAACCGCATCAAGTGTTTCAAGAGAGGGGGTACAGATTGGGCCGGGCGGCAGACCATAATTTCTGTAAGTGTTATAAGGAGATTCAACGGCCAGGTGTTTTTCATAAATGCGCTTAAGCTCAAAGTCGCGCAAAGCAAATTTTACTGTAGGATCCGCGCCAAGGCGTATACCTTTTTTAACCCTGTTTAAATATACGCTCGCCATTAACGGTTTATCCTTCGCGTCGTTTGTTTCCTCTTCTATGATTGAAGCGAGGATATATGCGGTGGCGGGAGTAAGCGATTGTGTGCTTGCCTTGTTTTTGCGTTCCTGGGTCCATACAGCTTTTGATGCCTCGAAGAATTTATCAAATACTTTCTTTGGCGTGGTATTCCAGAAATAAGTATACGTATCAGGAAAAATCACTGTCATTACCGTATTGGTATCAACACCGTAAGGACGAAGTGAATCTGCATTATTCAGAAATGAAAGAATAGCGGTTGAATCGCATTCAAGTTTTCTGCCTATGGCGCCCGCCAGGGCTTCTCTTGTCCGGAACTTGACGATAACAATATTCACCGGTTCCTGACGGCCATTGCGAAGTTTACGTAAAATGGAGACGATATTATCTCCCTGGTTGATCTTATATTTTCCGGGTCTGATATTTGTCCAGTAATCCATTCTTCCCGCAAGCCAGCTAAAGCTATTCAGGTGCCAGATTGAATCTTTTTCCAGCAACTGCATAACGTCCTGTTTGGATTTGGTACCGGAAGGAATATAGAGGTATTTAACGTCGGCTTTAAAACCGGTGGCGGAGCCAAGGAAAATCCATGCGAAAAATCCAGCTGCGATGAATATTAAAACCAGGATGATGAGTAGAATGCGTCTCATAGGAGTTGAGATATAAAGAGGGAAATTAAATAAAAAACCCTGCCATTTACGACAGGGTTGAATATTTGAATGATTTATTTTTAGCGGTTAGGCGTCTGCTGAGGCGGATTTGTTGCTGGTTGCTGGTTGTTGGCCGGCGGATTGGTTACGGGCGCTGTTGTAGTTGTTGGCCGGGCATTTACATCACGTGTCACACTTTCAGCGGGAATGAAGAATGCAGAGAACAGGCAAAGCAGTGCAATCACCAAAGCAAAAATCCAGGTACCTTTTTCCAGCACATCTGTTGTTTGCTTAACTCCCATGAACTGGTTGCTGAAGCCTGCAATGTTACCTGCAAGGCCACCGCCTTTAGGATTCTGAACAAGGATTATAAATGCAAGAACGCCGCTCGCCACAAGTATCAGTATCAGAAACAGGATCATCATATCAATTCACTTTTAAATTTTCGATTTTCGCTGCAAAATAACCACTTTTAGAGGGATCGAGCAAACTTAATTTCTCATAAATGGCAATGGCTTCTTCCTTCTTATCCTGCTTCACCAGCACTTCCGCCATGGTTTCGGTAACCACTTCCTTTTGAACCAGTGAACCATCTGCAAATTGACGGATAGTTTGCTGTTCCCGTTCATCGGTCTGCGACTCGGTCTGCGCCTGCGGGAGCCGTTTCATAGTTTTGAGCCATTCCGTAAAGCTTTTCAGTTGTTTTCCAAGCTTATCGCCGGGTTGAACTTCTGCTGGCGCTTTTATTCCCTGGGAAGCGAAGTAGTCAATGGTGTAATAGGCATCGAATGCAAGTGGGGCGTTATCGTGCAGCGGGGTTTGAACCAGCTTTCCCGCAAGAGGGTTCAACTTTTCTGCAGTTTGTTCCGATAATCCGGAAGTGGAGGCTGCGGATGTACCGGTATGAACTTCATCGGTATCGTCAGGATCCTGCCCCTGTTCAGCAAACTGTTCTTGTTCCTTTTCAGTTTCTGCGAAAATCTGGGGTCGTTCTTCATTTACCGCGAACGTCTCTGCCTGGTCAGTTACCTGTTGAATTGAAACGGATTCCGGATCGCGGGTTTCGTTAAATGATTGTTTTTCTTTAATGTCGCCATTTGCATGAAATGAAGGTTCTTCAACCTGTGATTCGACACGAGTTGTTTCGTCATCAAAATCTTTTTCTGTGTGAAACGACGATTCTTCAACAACAGCTTCTGCAGGAAATTCTTCTTCTTCGTTATTATCGGTGAGTGGCTGATGCGTTACAGATAACTCTTCCTGTTCCCGGATATCAACTTCGGTTTTTGTGTACGCTTCGTCTTCTGTGTATGTTTCGGCTTCGGATGTTTCAGTTTGATAAGTTTCAGCTCCGGATGATTCCACCTCCGGCGCTTCGGTCCCGGTAGTTTCAGCCTGATATGTTTCGTTTCCGGATATTTCAGACTCGTATGTTTCGACTTCAGTCGTTTCAGCCGCTGAGATTTCAGTGGGCCGGATTTCAGTTTCTGCTACTTCAACATTGTTGACAACGAAAGTTTCCCCGGCAAAGCCGTTCTCTTTATTTTCGTGATCAAGTTGCCAGTGCAGCCAGAGCGGGTCATGAAAATAGAGTGCGGTTTTTTGTACCTGCGGTTCAAACAATTCTTCATTTTCCAATTGAAGCTTGCGTGCAAGCAAGAGGTGGGCAATACTGAAGTACGGATATCTCTTTGCCATTTCCTGCAACCTTTCGGAGGGAACATGTTCCAGTGAGGAAGTATGAAAAAGGTTATGAACGATCTGCTCAAGCTGCATCTTCATCGGGTTGTTTTACCAAATTGAAAAAATGCGGGTAAAGATCTCATCTGTCATATTTCGTATGATGGTTTCTCCCAGTTGCGCTTCTGCCTGATTAAGACTCAGCGAAGCTGAAAAATCAAAGTTACGGCTCACAGCGGCTTCAAAATCCTTGGTTGGGTCGAGCCTGTTTTTAAAACTGATCTGAATGGTAACAGTCAACCTGTTCGTCGCGGCCTGCTGGTTTGAAATGCCTGATGTGGTAACTGAATAATCCGAAACAGATCCGCTGATATCGTAGTGCGCGTCATCGGTTTGAACAAGGGTCAGCCTCGTTTGGTTGTTTACTTTTTGCCTGAGTTTTTCCGTAAGCTGCGGACTCAACTGAGGGTTCACATAACGTGCGCGGTTTTCAATATAATTTATTTTTATGGTCTTTACATCCGGTGGAATGGACACATCTTTGAATGAATATATGCCACAGGAAGCGAATGCAAAATGTAAAATGAAAAAGGCAAAAAGCGGATATGGTTTGTGGAAAGTCATTATTAATGAAAAATGTAAATTTAAAATGTAAAATTAAAAAAGCGTCATTCCTTGATGTCGTATTCCTTTAATTTTCTGTAAAGGGTTCTTTCGCTTATACCGAGATCGGAGGCAGCGTCTTTTCTTTTTCCCCTGTGTTTCTTCAATGCTTTTTCAATGAGTTCTTTTTCCTTGTCCATGATGTTGAGCGATTCATCAACCTCTTCATGCTGGTGAATATCGTCATCGTGATGGATCAGCACCGGTTGTTTTCCTGCTACAGGTTGCTGAGAACGCTGAACGTACTCATTGGGATTAATTTTTTGCAACTCGTTCAGGAAAGCCTGGTTCTTCAATTCCATTCCTGGTGTTTGCAGTATATCAACAAACATACGTTTCAGTTCAGTCACATCTTTTTTCATGTCGAAAAAAAGCTTGTACAATATCTCCCTCTCATTTGCAAACTCATGGCCATTTGTTGGCGGGTGACTGCTTGCCAGAACCGGTAGCCGGTTGGATTGCCTTTCAGGAAGAAATCTGCGCAATTCATCTGCGGTAACCATCCTGTCCTTTGAAAGAACTGAAACCTGTTCCGCAATATTCTTCAATTCCCTAACATTGCCCGGCCATGAATAACTAATTAACAGGTTTTTGGCATCCTCGCTCATTTGAACGGGTGCGGTTTTATAACGCTCCGCAAAATCAACTGCAAATTTTCTGAACAGCAGTGGTATATCTTCTTTACGGTCACGCAAAGCGGGCACCCTGATCGGTACTGTGCTCAGCCGATAGTAAAGATCTTCCCTGAATTTGCCCTGGTGTGTAAGTTCCAGCAGATCTTTATTAGACGCTGCGATCACGCGCACATCTGTCTTACCCACTTTGGAAGAACCCACACGAATGTATTCGCCGGTTTCAAGTACACGCAGAAGCCTGGCCTGGGTGCCCAGTGGCATCTCGCCAATCTCATCCAGGAAAATAGTTCCACCGCTTACAGTTTCAAAATAACCCTTTCGGCTGTCTACCGCGCCGGTGAAAGATCCTTTTTCATGTCCGAACAATTCTGAATCTATTGTTCCTTCCGGAATTGCACCGCAGTTAACCGCAATGAATGGATTATGCTTGCGCGCGGAAAGCGCGTGTATGATCTGCGAGAAAACTTCCTTACCCACGCCGCTCTCGCCATTAATCAATACCGTGAGATCGGTATTGGCCACCTGTGACGCAACCTGCAGCGCAAAGTTCAGCGCCGGTGAATTACCAATTATTCCAAACCTGTTTTTTATGCTTTGAATTTCCATTACTACGTCTTTTAGGGATGGTACGGCTTAATGACAATGATCAGCTGATAATATTGCCAATGAGTGTTGCCCCTGTACATTCTGATATAACAACGTTCACATAATCGCCCTTCTTAAAACTGTAATTGCCCTTAGGGAACACTACAACTTTATTCTGTGACGATCTGCCCATCCAATCCTTTTCGCTGCGCTTCGAATCTCCTTCAATGAGTACCTGGAAAGTTTTTCCCAGGTCGGCCAGATTGCTTTGATGCGACATCCGGTTCTGCAACTTTACAATCTCTGCCAGTCTGCGTCGTTTTATTTCTTCAGGAATATCATCCTGGTATCTGCGCGCTGCCAGCGTGCCAGGCCGTTCACTGTAGAAGAACATATAGCTCATATCATATCTGCAATATTCCATGAGGCTGAGCGTCTCCTGGTGGTCTTCCTCTGTTTCTGTACAGAATCCACTGATCACATCACTGCTCAAGCCGCAGTCAGGCATTATTTGCCGGATGCGATCTACTCTCGAGAGATACCATTCGCGTGTATATGTGCGGTTCATCAACTGAAGCACTCGGCTTGAGCCGCTTTGAACAGGCAGGTGAACGTACTTGCAGATGTTATCGTACCTGGCCATCGTGAACAACACTTCATCTGTAATATCTTTTGGATGCGATGTACTGAAACGCACTCTTAAGAGAGGAGAGATCTTCGCCACATCTTCCAGCAGCGCTGCAAATGTTACGATCCTGTCCTGGCGCTCGTCAACCCAATAGTAACTGTCAACGTTCTGACCAAGAAGCGTTACCTCCCTGAATCCCTGTTCAAAAAGGGAAGTGCATTCAGCGAGGATCGAATCTGCGTCGCGGCTTCTTTCACGACCTCTGGTGAATGGAACTACACAGAAAGAGCACATGTTATTGCATCCGCGCATTATGCTGACAAAAGCCGTAACGCCATTGCTGTCGAGACGGACGGGTGCAATGTCTGCATAGGTCTCATCGCGACTAAGCATAACATTCACGCCTTTTTGTCCACCTTCAGCTTCTTCTACCAGTTGGGGTAATGAACGGTACGCATCGGGTCCAACCACCAGGTCAACCAGTTTTTCTTCCTCCAGTAATTTTGCTTTAAGTCTTTCTGCCATGCAGCCAAGCATCCCAACCAGCATTCCCGGTCGCTGCTTTTTGATCTTCCGGAATTCTGTAAGCCTTTTCCTGACAGTTTGCTCAGCCTTCTCCCGAATAGAACAGGTATTTAAGAGCACCAGATCAGCCTCCTCAAAATTGCGGGTTGCTCCATAACCTTCACTGTTTAAAATGGAAGCAACTATTTCGCTATCGCTGAAGTTCATCTGGCACCCATAACTCTCTATATAAAACTTCTTGCGGTAAATGGACGGGTCTTCACGGAACGGTGCGAAAGCTTCGCCCTGCCTGGTCTCATCGTGCACTTTATTTCCTATCAGGTCCAACATTGATTGTATGCGATTTTTAGGGACGGCAAAGATAGGAAAAAATGACAGATTGGCATGTAGGGGTTTTGGGTTTTGGGTTTCGGGTTTTGGTTTCCGGTTTCGGGTTTTGGGTTTCGGGTTTTCCAAAGACGGGGTTTGGGTTTGGGGTTTGGGGTTTGGGGTTTTCCAAAGAAGGGGTTACAGGTATATGGTTATGGGGTTAATGGGGGCGGCATTTATGAACGAAGACGGGATGTCAAGCGGAATCAGGGTTGATTGACTTGGGATGCAAACTGAAATCAGGACGAGAAGGCCAGGTATTATTGTGGTAAAACGTTGGATGATCGCCGGATGAACGCAGGATGGACGCAAGATGAACGTAGCGGAATCAGGGTTGATTGACTTAGGATGCAAACTGAAATCAGGACGAGAAAGCCAGGTATTATTGTGGTAAAACGTTGGATGATCGCCGGATGAACGCAGGATGAACGCAGGATGATCGCAGGATGAACGCAGGATGAACGCAGGATGAACACAGAATGAACGCAGAATAAGGACAAGATAAGTGCAGGAAAATTGAGAATACTCTCAGAATAACATCATAATGACCCTCCCTTTCAACATCCGTATACCCACCTCCAACCCTCCAAAACGTTTCTCCGCCTCTGGAAAACCCAAAACCCAAAACCGGAAACCGAAAACCCAAAACTCAAAACCCAAAACCCAAAACCCAAAACCGTGAATTATCTTTGTCCCTTAATCCATTGTAATTGAGAAAGTTTTTATTGATCCTTGTTTTACTGTCGGCTTTTTCACTTCAGGTTTTTTCTCAGGAACCCCAGCCTGGTATCATTGCAGGCAACATCATCGATGAAAAAGGAAAGGCAGTCAGGGATGCTACGATAGAACTTCGACTTCAATCAGATACATTAAAAAAGCATTCGGCTATTTCTGATAAAGATGGCGGTTTCAGCTTTACAGAGCTGCCGTTCGGGTTATACCGGCTCAGGATATCATTCGTCGGGCTAAAGCCCATGGTGATCGATAGCATTCATGTTCGCGCCGAGCGCTTTGATTTCAGCCTTAACGATATCAGCCTGAAACAGCCTTCAGATGAACAACTTGAAGAGGTAGTGGTATACGCCGAAAAACCGCTGATCCAGAGCAAGGACGGTAATATAACTTTCAATGCTGCAGAAACACCCCTCAGCGCGGGTGCAAGCGCCAATGAATTACTGAGGAATGTCCCACTCGTAACCACAGATGCGAACGGAAAAGTATTGCTGAAGGGCAAAGAACCCAGGATCCTGGTTGATGATAAGCCGGTGGAGCTGAATCAGCAACAGTTACAGGATCTGCTGGAATCGATGTCAGGAAGCATGATCGAAAGGATAGAAGTAATGACCAATCCACCTCCTCAGTATGCAAATGAACAGGGAGGGGTCATAAACATTGTTACCAGAAAAGGAAAAGTGGGCATCAGTGGAAGACTCAGTTTATCTGGCGGTACAAGAGGGGAGACAAGTATCAACGGACAAATTTCTTATCGCAAACAGGGTCTGGCCATCATGTTCACCACTGGCGCGGCACTTAATAAGTTTCAAAGTGAAGGTTATTCCAGGAGAGAAAATGTTTATGCCGACTCAACAAACCACTTCAATACAATTTCTTCTTCTAATAACAGGAACGTCAGACCCAATGCCCGACTGAATATTGATTATGAGTTCGACAAGCGGAACAACCTGAATTTTACACTTCAGTTTAATCAGAGTTTATTCAACAATCGCAGCAGCAACGAGTATACCAACATCAATCGTTTTGGAGACATCTATCGCTTAAGTCAGCGTTTTATCCGTAGTGAAGGACAGAATGTTAACCCCAACCTTAATTTAACGTATACCCGTAAGGGTAAGAAGCCTGGGGAAGTTTTCAGATTCATTGGTATTCTCAATTATGGTTACAGCCAGAACGACCGTTATTTCTTCCAGGAATTTCTGCACAGCGACCATACGCCGACCGGAAAGGATTCTACGCAGGAACAGCTGAACGATACCTGGAACAATGGCTTTGTCCTTCGCACGAGCTATGACAAGATGCTTGGAAATAAAAAAACTTATCTGTCAACCGGCGCTGTTTACAATTATACTACGAGCCATGTTCTGTTGAACTCATCCTTTCTTCAAAAGCCAGGAGATTCGATGGTAAAAAGTGAATTGTTAAGCAATGATTTTAGGTTTAAGCAATCTGTTACCAACCTTCGTTTTTCTGTAAAACAGATCTTTTCCGAGGGATTCAGCGCAACTGCGGGCATTAATGCTGAGCAAACGCAGGTGGAATTCGACCTGTATAAAATAAAGGATGGCGTGTTTAATAATTACTGGAGCTGGTTGCCATTCGCAAATGTGAACAGAACCTGGAAGGATAAGCTGAATATGTCGTTAGCGTACAGGCGAACGATCCGCAGGCCTGGCATATGGGAAATGAATCCAAGCATAGATTATGGCGACCCGTATAATCTCCGTTTTGGCAATCCCTACCTGAAACCATCTATGGCGCATACTTTTGACTTCGTCGTTGGAAAAACCAAACCAAAATTTTATGTGAACCTCGGATTAGGATATAACATCATTGAAGATATTTACAGCCAGCTAAGGACCCTGCTGCCCGAAGGAAAGACTCAGATAACCTATCAAAACATCAACGACCGGAAGGAGTATGAAGTGAGCGCCTGGTCGGGTTACACAATTTCAAGAAAGTTGAGGATCAATTTCAGCTCCAGTTATACTTATAATGAGTACGGACTACGTGAACGCACCGTAAATCGTTTCCGGAATGGCGGATCATTTCACTCAAATCTCAATTCTACTTTTACGCCGCAGGATATCTGGAATTTTACCAGCAGTTTTACATTCAACCGGTTCGCGAATCCTCAGGGCTCTGTACGAAGTAATCTCAGCATGAATCTCGGCATTCAGCGCAAGTGGTTCAACAAGCAACTGATCACTACAATAAACTTCATCGATCCTTTTATTCAGCAGAAGAACAGGAGCTTTACCTATGCTCCGAATTTTAACCTGGAGACATATAATTCCACTCAAACAAGGAACATCAGATTTACGGTGGCTTATATTTTTAATAATACACCAAAGAAAAAAACTGTTCCTAAAAAGACTCAGCCTGTTAAGCCGGCTCCGAAGAACAATCAGAAAGTGTGATCCGAAGAACAATCAGAAATTATAAAAAGTAAACAGGTAAAAATTTTAAAGGCTTCGCTTTTGCGAAGCCCTGAGCGGAAGACGGGACTCGAACCCGCTGCCTACAGCTTGGGAAGCTGTCGCTCTACCAGGTGAGCTACTTCCGCTTGACACCATCTAATTTATTCAACAAAAATTGAATTTGAAAATTATCATTTACTGAATAATGAACTTACTGCTTGCCTGACCAGAAGGAGTGGTAATCCTTACAAGATATATACCTTTCGGAAACAGGGCTTTATTAAGTAACTGGATATTCAATCCTGCTTCGCGCCTTACGTTCTGCAAAATTGTCCTCCTTGTACCGTTACCCAGGTTGAAAATCTCGATGGTAGTTGCAGCCGGCACCGGCAGGTTATACCTGATATTGATGACACTGGTGGGGATAGAAGGATAAACAGCAAGCGTAAGTTCAGAAAGCGCTGCGTTATACGGGGCTGACATTACGCTGCATCCCTGATTATTTGTGACACGAACGGTGTATATACCCGGGTTTGTAATTGAAAGGCTTTCACCCGATTCGTTGGGTATAAGCTGACCGTTGAGATACCATTGATTACCGGAAGGATAACCTGAGTGTAATACATTTCCGGTCTGAGTTATAACTACTGCGGGACTTTCAAGTAAACTTAAACTGATTGAGTCTACGGCATTGTTTCCAAAATTGTTACGGACAATAAGTTTATAGTTGATTGCCGAAGCCGGCGCACTTACCGGATTGGCAATTGAGTTATTATTCAGATAAGTTGCAGGCAGCCATTCATAAGTCAGGGTTCCAACTGAACTGGATGCTGTGGGGTTGCCACCGAGTTGTATGCTTTGTCCACTGCAAATTGCCGTATCACGTCCTGCATTTACAGTAATTCTGTAAGCATAAAAAGTATCTGAAAAAGCAAAACATGAATTGTTGTCTGTGAATTTTACCCGGTACTTACCATCGTGTGTAAAAGAGTAGGAGGTGCCGGTGGCAGCAGTAAGGAGTGAATCGCCCAGGTACCATTTCAACATTCCAATTCCCTGTACATTGGCGAACAACACATTATTGTCTGCAGTAATAACTGGCTTTGCCGGTCCGGCATATTTAATTATTTCAACGGTGTCTCGCTTAATATTACCTGCGGCGTCTGTAACACGCAGAATGTAGGTTTGCTGAAATGGCAATAATGATAGTTGAACTTCCGGGTTTGAAATCGTATCGTTGTTTAATCCGGTAGATGGAGTCCATAAATATCTAAATGCGCCCTGACCGCAAGCGGCTGCAGGGTATCCTCCCAATGTAAATGTGATGGCGTCGGCACCGCAGAAATATTTATCGGCTCCCGCGTTCACTTCCAGCTCTTTTCCCAATTTGTTTTGAAATGTCCTTCCTGTAAAGTAGAATACATCTTTTGTCGTATCAATAAGTCCGGCGGAATAATTAATTGCCGGAGCAGAGGTTAGAATATCCTGCGGACCCTGGACAGAAAAATTTTTTACAAATTCAAGCTGGTTGAAAGTAGTATTTCTGAGAAGAACTTTTTTATCAATTGCATTCAGGATATAGCGGTTGATATCGCCGGCACCAAGGAAACCATAAAACATAATTCCCCTTCGTTCGATCAAATCACCATCCGTTGAATAAATCGCGATGTTGCTGAAGTATGGGTCGCCATAATTAGGCCCGATAAATTCAGGCCAGCGTCCTTCTATGAAGGAAGTGTAAACCATTCCTGAGTCATTCACAAAAAAATCAAGGTAACTTCTGTAG
This sequence comes from Chitinophagaceae bacterium, assembly GCA_036402175.1. Lineage (GTDB taxonomy): Bacteria > Bacteroidota > Bacteroidia > Chitinophagales > Chitinophagaceae > DASPKM01. Next base: position 29,695 of record DASWTK010000358.1, read on the forward strand.
TAACCAAGCCCTGTCATATTATCACATGGAACCAGGTCTTTTACCCATTGTACTGTTGCGGAGGTATCCAGCTTGGCTCCCCAGAAAATAGAATTGGTAGAATTGAAGATCGGCCGGCATTGGGGAGTTACTGTAATTCCACCTATAGTAACAGGACTTGATGCATAACCCGCGTAGTAAATATTTCCATAATTATCCATTTGCAAAAACCCGGAAGCTGGTGCATGATAGTTAACTGCAAACAATACATTGCCGTTCTCTACATCGAATGAAGCGGTAAATCCGGCTCCGCCTGCATCATTTAAAATAAACTGACCCAATGATAATGTTCCGGAATAGACGCCAACTATCCGCAAATGATTGTTTTGATCAATGGTAAGGTCGGCCAATGTATCGTTGCCTGAAGTGCCGATATTTTTTATCCATTTGAATTCACCTGAGGAAGTATATTTTATTATATAAATATCCTTTTCGCCATTGCTGTTAATGGCGCTTTCACCTGTTAATGATCCTGAAAATGTTCCTCCCAGGTAAAGATTGCCAGCGGCATCTAC
>DASWTK010000359.1:0-5792 GCA_036402175.1 Chitinophagaceae bacterium
GGCGACCATTTATGCCATTTACATTATAGGTTGCTATTCTCATGATGGATAAATCTGTTTATTGCTGATATTTACCTGAGGGATCGTAAATATAATTACTAAAAATGCAACTATGAACGCAGCAGAGCTTAAATCGTTACAGGCGCCTCTGAAAGAACAATACCGCGAACAACCGGAATCAGCCATCATCACGTTGAAAGCGCAGGGCGAAGTTGGTCATGGGGTTACATGCAAGGTTGAGACCGGCATGGCGCTGGTTGAAGCGGGTTTGCATCCGGCAACCGGGGGAACAGGAATGCTCGCCTGCTCGGGCGACCTTTTGCTGCAGGCACTGGTTGCATGTGCCGGCGTTACACTGAAAGCTGTTGCCACTGCCATTGATGTAAACATCCGTGCGGGAACAGTAAAAGCTGAGGGCGACCTGGATTTTAAAGGAACATTAGGAGTATCAAAAGATGTTCCGGTAGGGTTTAAAAACATCCGCCTGGAATTCAAACTCGACACCGATGCAAGCGCGGATCAAATAGCAAGTCTTTCAAAACTCACCGAAAGATATTGCGTGGTTTATCAGACACTGGTTAAGGGAGTTCAGGTTCAAACTACATACACCACTTTTTGAAAAAGTATGAGCGATCACGGATATATAAAAACTATGCTCGCCTGATTCACTGCTCAAAAAAATGCCCCGGGATTAACCGGGGCCGCTGAATAATCATAAAACTGTACTTCTCAACAGAATTTATAAATGAACGTGTACAGCAGGATTGGTAGGGTTGAACACACCAGCCGGATTATATGCCCACACCCAGGAATGCAACAGCCACAGGCCGAAGAATGTATTTCTGTCCCACACATCATGATTGCCGGTGAAACCTGAAGGCGCCACAACTGGCGTCAGCTCTATTGGAACCGCATATTCAACCGCTACGAGTTGCATCACGCCATTATCATCAGGATTATAAACCAGTATCTCTGGCTTTTTATAATCAAATATTGCATCAAGGTTCGCAGGATTCAGGAAATGATGACCCATATTCTGAGATACAACGTCGATGTTGATGTATCCGTCTTTGAGCGCATTTTCAAACTTGCGATACCTGGCCGAGGACGCGCGTGCCTGCTGCAACTCCCACATTGTTATTGCAGAGATGCCGGTATACTGACCAAGCACCGTTGCTTCATCATTTTGTGCATTGCCTGCCTGAATTTCCGGAATATTGACGGAAGCAGTTTCCTTTTTGCATCCGGTCATAATAAAACTTAACAGGAACAAGGCTGTAAATAACTTAGAAATAAAACGAGTGATACCATTCGATGGTTGATGTAGGGCAAAAGATTGCCTGTTACAGCGCCAGGCGCTGTTATTAAACTTTTTCATCTTGAACTTTTTTTAGATTAAAGATTACATCTGCAGGAGGAGAATAAGTAATGAATTATGTTGGTTGACACAATCTAGTTGGCAGTAGCCGGACTTATTATGTTCGCAACTTCAGATACTGAATTTGCGGGGAAGCCACCTTTTCTGGCATGTTCATAGATGAGTTCTGCGTTTTCGGCTTTATAGATGCAATAGATCTTGTTGCCGGTAACATAGCTGTGAATCCATTGGATCTTTGGACCCATCTCCTTTAATACGCCGCAGGATGTTTGAGAGATTCCTTTCAGTTGTTCCGGAGTGAATTTGCCTGCGTTGGGAATATCCCGTTCAATTACAAAGGTTTTCATTTCTGTTGCTTTTGATTTTTTAGAATTATCGGTGGCAGTTTGGGCCATGGCAGCTGAGCCAGCGAAAAGTAAAATTGCCATCAGCAGGAGGCAATGGTTTGTTGGAAATTTCATGATCTTATTTTTTAAGGTTAAACGATGCATCAAAAATAGTATCATTGGCAGCCGCCATGCTATAACAATTCGTTCAATAAATGGTAAGCGATATGCTACAAATCGTTCAATAAATGGTAAAATTGAATCAACCAGGCCTGCTGGTCAATGAAGAAGATCGATGTATGCCATGGGAAGAAGGCCGTATTTCTTTTTAAAACACTTGGTGAAATAGGAGGGGCTGGTGAAGCCGGCATCGAAGGTTATCTGCGCAATATTATCACGCTTTTTCTTGAGCAGTTCCTTTGCTTTCTCGAGCCTGAATTCTTTTAATAGCAGATTTGGTGACAGGCCGGTGAGTGATATTGTTTTCCTGTATAATTGTGATTTGCTCATTGCCATCGACTGGCAGTATTCATCCATATCAAATTCGGCATCCTGCCATTTTTCTTCCAGCTTGCAGAATAATAATTCTAAAATGCTTTCGTCCTGGGGCGACAGAGTAGCGAAATTATTTCCGGCATCCTGGAAATGATCTTTGGATACCAGCTCCTTGACCCTGGTTGTAACTGATATGCGTGAATCCCTGGCGATTGAACACATATAACTTGCCAGTTGAATAGTATCACCAAACAATCTATTGCTTTTTTCAACCGGCTCGCCGGCGTTTAATCCTATTGCAAATTTCATCAATTCCTTTTCCTCATCAGAAAGCTCAGAATGGAGGGTAAGGGCGCAGGAAACCGCCTTTGAAGCAAAGGGAAAAGAAACAATGAAATCATGTCCACCATGTTCAATCTCCCGGCCTCCGTACTGACCAATATTTTTTCTGATCAGATTATTATGCTTTTCCAGCAGCTCAGTAGCCTTATCCCTGCCCAGCTGATGTTGCAGAAGAACCGGGTCAGTTATTTTTGTTACGAGCAGGATCCTCAAAGAAGGTTCTGCAAATATCTTTAAGCCATTCTCATCGGTTTCCGCCTCAGCCGGATCATAAATCCTTCCCAGGAAGGCTTCCACCAGGGTTGAGTTCACCTCAATTATTTTGTTTGGGACCAGGCCATGTGCCCTGCTGTGCATTTCTTCCACAGCCTCTTTGTCGGGCGCTTCAATCAGGCAGAAAATGTTTTCCCTTTCCTCATCTATCCAATAGGTCATGCATTTGCAACCGTAATCTTTTTGATGAAAAACATCAAGTTGGTGGGCTTTGGCGACATCCTTTGCTTTTACACCGGGAACAATATGGACGTCCATGTAAATAGGCATACGATTGGGTTATTGCAACTAAAAAGAAACCTCCTGAAAGCGATATAAATTAAAATCGTTGCATGAATATAATACATTTTCAGGCTATTCGCTAGCTCTTGAGGCAGGGATTGAAAGCCCGGGAGTATAAAAGAACGCAGGTATCAATAAAATACGGGCGCTTCTTAAAAAGAAAACGCCCGTACATACGCTATACCTGACCCGTGATGATCCTATGCGCCTAGTTGACGCTGGAAATCCTGGTGATCCCAACTGATATGAATGCGGTCGATTTTATTTTCCGCATTCAGATGAAAAATGAAAATATGATCGCTGTCGAATTTTTTTCCCTTATTAACTATACCAGCGAAATCCTTTGCCTGTGTTCCGGTGATCACAACCTGGCATCTGACCGATTCGCCATCTTCGGCAACGGCTGCGTCTACAGTATTGTCTATGTCAGGGAAACAATCGATCAATGATGTCCAGATTGCCCTGCCCAATTCACCGATCTTTCCTTTGCCGGCATCGCCTAACGGCTGAAACCATACCTCGCCTTCAGGATCGCAGAAGCCGATCATTTTATCGATATTTTTTTGCTGATAAGCGAACATGAATTCCACACAGGCATTTTTCAAACTCAATTCCTGCTGTTGCATAATTAAGGTGCTCATAAAATAGTTTTTGATTTAATTATAGTTGTGTTTTATTATTTAGCTTTTTCCCATTCTTCGGTCAATCCGTTTTCCCATCCTTCCTGTACATACCGGTTATTATTGATCTTTACTTTAAAAACAGACAATGGAAATTTCGGACTTCCCCACGACCAGTATTCAATATTTTCAGTAAGCGTTGTTCCATCGAACTGGTAAGTGCCGCCACCTGCTCCTACAAAACTTTTTGTCTTATCATTATAATATGCAAATGCGAACCGGGGGTACGAAAATATCTTGATCACTTTTACATCTTTGTAAATTCCTTCTCCCAGTTTGTCCTTTCCCCATTCTCCACTGCGCATGAACCATACGCCTTCCAGTTGTGAATTCTTCAGCGGCTCTCTTACATTCAGCTTTTCAAATTTCTCTTTTATCAGGTAATTCTTATACTTCTCCGAGTCCATATAGCCTTCCTGAGTATACCTGTCCTTGTTCAGCGTATAATCAAAAGTGTACACGTCTCCAACCGCGGTACTATCCCATGAATAGAAATCAAGCTTTTCTACATACTTGCCATTTTTTACAGTGAACGAACCACCACCGCTGCCATAAAAAGGCCTGGCGGGATCTCCAAAAAAAGCGGCGATCCAGTATCCGTCCTTGAAGATCTTTAATACTGTTTGCTTTCCTGTTCCAATAATTTCAGGGTTGGCGCCATATTGAGACGCTACCACTTTGAATGCCCCTTCGGGGACCTGTGAAAATGATGCAACTGACAGTAAACAAAAAAGCAATTGCATCAGCACCGATTTTTTCATACTCTTTTTTTTCCGCTAAGGTAGTGTGGGCGCAAGGCGGAAACATTGTAGAGATGCGGCAATCCATTGTAAGTATGCGTCAATTCATTGTAAAAGTGCGACAGACTCATTTAATAGGACGGGTAGCTGGTTTCTCAACATAATTAGCCAGTTCTGCATTTTCTTTCAGGTATTGCTGCGGAGTGCGGCCTGTGAATTCCTCGAAGTCCTTGATGAAATGCGCCTGATCATAAAATTCGCATTCATGGAATAAGCTCGACCAGTCAACCTTTTTCTTTCCGGCAATGAGGTTCATCAGATAACCAATTCTACGGATCCGCGCGTAATATTTCGGGCTCAGTCCAACCTTCTGGAAAAATTTACGTTCAAAGCTCCGGCGGCTCATGAAACTTTCTTTCAGCAGATCACCTACCTGCAGCAGGCCGTTCTTTTCTACAATCAGATTCGCGGCTTTATCAATATAATCCGGTTCTGGCTGGTGTATCCGGTATTGTTGCATCACAAAATCTTCAAGCGCTCTTACACGTTCGTCCTCACCGCCGGCTTCCATTATAAGTGTTTTATACTTCTCCGTTATATCCTTCCGGAAAACACTGAAAAGGTCAATACGTTCTTCGGTAAACTCATAAACCGGAAGGCTGAACAATGTTGCCAGCGCCGCTGGTTTGAACACAATGCCCGCAATGCCGATACGACCCTCAAGAAAAAGCTTGTAGCTGTAAATACTCTGACCCGAAACAAACTGCATGGGTACCAGCAGCCGATCGTACTTTTTGTTTTTAAGATAATAGGGATCGCCATAATTAAATACGATTGACCCAAACCCATTCGGTGGAGATTCAACCTCCAGGGGTTCTTTCAGCCGGCCTTCAGAGTCCCAGATAAAATAACATTCAACAAAATCAGCCAGCAAAGGCGAAGGTTCATACTTACGGTAGAACATGTTCGGTCCTCCCTCATTAAATCTCGTTAATTCAAAGGAAACTCCAAAAATTTCGTGCATCAGCCTGTTAATTTAGCTGCCTGCACAATTTTTGCATTTGATCAGGTAATACCTGCCAAACAACCTTTCCGGCTCCGGATGAGTCTTCATTTTCTTTAAATTGTGACAATTCAAAACAAATCAGATGAACATGTATAAGATCCTGCCTCGGCTTTTTACACCAATAGCGATAACATTTACTTTATCCTGCGCGAATGCTTCAGATGGTGGTCCGCAATCCTCATCTGATACTACGCCGGTTGAAAACCAATC
>DASWTK010000360.1:0-10416 GCA_036402175.1 Chitinophagaceae bacterium
TTTTTCAGACTACGGATTTTTTTACCCTGCGCGTCATACAACGAGCCTTCAAAATAATCCAGTACATGCAACATGTCGTAGCTTACATACATGCCCGCGTGCTTGTCCCCTTTTTCATTAAGAATTGTGATAGCACGCTTATAAGACTGGACGGCTTTCTCCAGGCTTTTCAATTCATAGCGATCCTCCTCAAACCTCACAACTACGTTGGCATTCCTGGTTAGCGAGGTATCAATTTCACTGACTGCATAATTATTCTGAGCATTAACAGTAAACAATGTGATCGTTACTGCAAATAACATGATCAGTTTTTTCATAGGGTCACTTTTTCTTTTTGAATACGATCTGTTCGTTATGCTTTTTTACGATATAATCAAAGAAATTGCGCAGTCCTTCGTAATCGGCAGGGTCAAATGATGCGCGGTTTATTCTAATACGTGAACGCAGCAAAATGCGGTCACTGCTTTGAGAGATGAGGTATTCGAAAGCGCCATCCGTTTCGTTAAGATTAACCCTTGCGGATTTTGGAATTTCATCCACTACATATCCCTTGGGGATTTCCATATTGAGAATATAAACTTCATCGGCTGAGTAAGGCATTTCAACAGGGTATTTCCTGTCTGCCGATTTAAAATAATTATCCTTGTACCCTTCGGCCATCATCGGATTGAAATAAACTATGTCCTCCTGAAAACTATTCAGGTCAATAGTATAGTGAACTTCAACAGGCAGATCAGGGTTGTTCAGAGAGTCGATCTCGAATGCGTTCAGTTCATATTCTGCAGGATACTGTGTTTTGAGTGTTTTCAGGACTTCATCCTTTCCTTTTTCTGCTATTTTATCACGCAATGACAACGATTCGTAAAACCCAAGCTTGCTATTGTATGCGCTTGCGAATTTTCCACTCTCGGTATTTGAAATAAAAACAGATGTAACCTTGGCTTCTTTCAAAGTATCGGCCAGGAAATAGATCGGATCGGGCGAGTTAGGATCTATAAACCTCGCATGCCCGTTATAACAGCGAATCGGGAGTTTGCCAAAGCCTAATTTCGGTTCAGTGGCATCCAGAAAATAAATATTCGTATCAATGGTCATACCCGCGATCACATAATTGAACCTGTCGATCAATGGATAAAGCTCGTGCGTAAGCCCATTGCTTCTTGTACTTAAGAGTATGGGATCTACTTTAATGTTCTCGTGCCGTAACATAGCTATGAGAAGCAGGTTGATGTCCGCTACGTTGCCGTTTTTATTCTTAAAAACTGTTTTTAATTGTTCGCGCAGATAGAGGCCGTTCTGATTTGTACAGGTAAAATTATTTCTAACGTATGCATATATCTTTTTAGCTTTTTCAAGCTCAGTGGTTGCTCCAGCGACAATTTTCCGCATGTCGTCATCCAGCCAGTTGTTTGGCCTTTCAACCGCAAATCCGAAGTCCTCCCGCTTCATCAGGTCAGCGCTCAATTTAAACCAGTCGTTCATGATCCTTTTCGGAACAAGCGGTTCGCGGTATTCCGAAAGTTGAAACTCGATCTTTGCGATGTAGTTGTCGAGCGAAGTGACAAATTTCTCTTCCTTCATTGGCGGTACATTCTTCATCACCCAGCGATGGTCATACACATTCGCCTTCATTGTATAGGTGTCGTTCGATTGTGTGCCATTGTCCTGAACGATAGAATATGTTTTGTAGGAAAGATCCTGCTTCTTGATATGAAACGGATGATAACCCTGTGTAAGAAAAACGTAATTGAAGCATTCCGGGATCCTTACAACATATTCACTCCATAAGCGGGGAAATTGTCCCTGAAACCGCCATGGTTGCAGGTTGAAAATAAAATCAGATTTGATATAATAGCTTACTTCGATGATAGATCCTTCTTTCACGGCAGGCACTGTAAATTTCTTTACGTAATAGTTCTTTGTATACTTCTCCTTGAAAACGGATTTTTCTTCCAGCTTCGATTCAACCACTTTGCCATCTTCGATGTTATAGCAAACGGCCCGCAGTTTTTCAAGTCGTTCTTCATCGGTGCCAGCATCGTAAAGCGGGATTTCAAAAGTTGCCGCGTCAAATCCATTTTTATTAAGGATCTTAATGCGCAACTGGCGTTTGAAGTAAGTACTGAACCAGCCCTTTGTATTCCCCTCAAATTCCGTTGATCCCACATCGGCAATATAAACAGCGCCGGCTGATGTGTCGAATTGATGCTTTGAGAGATCGAAGTCTGCCGCCGAAACTTTACCAAATTTTATGTCAGGCTTTTCCTGGGCGGAAGGGTAAATTTGCAGAACTAGTAATAAGACAAGAAGGGATAGGTTTTTAGTAAGGGTTCCCATGTAATTGGTTTTGATAAGAGGTATCGGCGAATATAACAATGGCCTTCAATGGCTGCAACCGTGTTTTAACGGTTGTGTCGTTTAAATGAATAAGTGGCAGCAAAATACTAAACAGATAAAAGAGGAAGCATTCCGTCTGGGCTTTGAAGCGTGTAACGTGGCAAAGGCGCAACCTCTTGACGATGAAGCCCGTAGACTGGAGAACTGGCTCAAAAACGGCTACCAGGGCGGCATGCAATACATGGAGAACCACTTTGAGATGAGGGTTGATCCGCGCAAGCTTGTACCCGGAGCTGAAAGTGTTATTGTCTTGTTATTGAACTATTATCCCTCTTTGCAGCAGACTTCTTCGCCGAAAATATCCAAGTATGCGTATGGATTGGATTATCACGAAGTGATAAAAGAAAAACTGAGACAACTTCTTCAATTCATAAGAGACAATATCGGAGAAGTGAACGGCCGGGGGTTTGTTGATTCCGCTCCCGTGCTCGAGCGCAGCTGGGCACAGCGAAGCGGATTGGGATGGATTGGAAAGAATGGGAACCTTATCACAAAACAAAAGGGCTCATTCTTTTTTATTGCTACCCTGATCACAGATCTCAAACTTGAATATGATGATCCGTTCGCAAAAGATTATTGCGGAAGCTGCAGAAAATGCATTGAGGCATGTCCTACCGATGCAATTCTCGAAGACAAAGTAATCGATGGAAGCCGGTGCATTTCCTATTTCACCATCGAGCTGAAGGAAATGATGATCCCTGAAAATATGCAGGGTAAGTTCCAGGATTGGATGTTTGGCTGTGACATCTGCCAGGACGTATGTCCGTGGAACCGCTTTTCAAGTCCTACAAATGAACCGGCATTCACACCAATTCCAGAGATACTGAACCTGACCACCAGGGAATGGGAAGCGCTGACCGAAGAATCGTTCAAAAAAATATTCCGGAACTCTCCATTGAAAAGAGCAAAACATTCGGGGATAGTCAGAAATCTGAAGTTTTTAAACAGAGGAGGGTAATTAGCCAATTTTGCCAATAAGCCAATGGAGAGAGAATTAGCCAATTTTGCCAATAAGCCAATTAGCTAATTATAAAATTCATGCGGGGTATGAGACAATTAACCAGTCATATCGACCCTAATTTGCTTATTTGCTTATTGGCTAAATTGGCTAATTGCTAATTTGCTTATTGGCAAAATTGGCTAATTACAACTGCAATCCCGCTTTCAGTGAAAATCTCCTCAACGAAAAATCATATCGCTCGCTCTGGCCAGGGCAAGGGAAAGTAATGCAGGCAACATCAAAATGCCTTGTTTCCCTGATTTTTTTCAGGCTCACTCCTCCACTGAACAGCACCGCACGACCTTTACCCAGGTTCAGCTTATATCCAATACCCGCGTCATAAAACAATCCACGATCGAATTCACTTCTGCCCCAGAAAGTTTTGTCCTTATCTTCTACCCACGGAATACTCGCTCCGATATCGCCATAAAGAAATGGCGTATTTAATTTGTTCAGCAGATCTCTCCTGATGTCGAAGAAAACCGGAACGGTTCGAAAACGATACTTGTCCAGCCCAACGCCAAGGCCAACAAACCATTTCTGGTATCTCATGCCATTGATGGTTTGAAACTGAAAGGCTGATCCGGACGATCCTTCCAGTAATCCTGCCTGGTTTATGGAACTGAAGCTGCAGCCGCAATCTTTTTTTGCACTATTTCCCGACTGTTGTGCATTTGCTATCGAAGAGACGCAAACGCACAGTACAAGTGCCTGCAATAATTTTTTCATGACCACTTTTATTTATTGTTTATATCCTATCCTGCTCAGTAATTTTATGTCATTCAGGTTGGAATAGCTGAATTGGTACAACCCATCCTTTGCAACCACCAGAGCAACGTCGTTAAACGCAATCACATCATATGTTTCCAGGTTCGTCACCTGTTTTATTAACCTGAGATCATTGATATTTTCCGCGTTGTATATTTTAAGTCCGTCCTTACCATCGCAAATAAAAAGAGTGTTGCCATCTTTAGAAAGTCCGTGTGGGTTTGTGAGCTGATATGTCTTTACCAGGAATGGGCTGCTGAGATTTTCGATATTTAATATATCCAGCTGATTGGTAAATCCCTGGCAGGTAGTACCCGAACGTAATGTTACAAATGCATATTTATCTTCTGCAATTACAGGATCACAGGTACGGGCATGCGCGAACTGTGAAACCATATTGGGTGATCCGGGATTGGTTGTACTGAAGATGAACATTCCCGTATTAGAGCCAATGAATAACCTATCTTTAAAAGGATAGATGGTTTCAATATTCCATCCTATATCAACCTTATTGATGAATTGCGGATCATTGACGGCACTGATATCAAAAACATTCAGTTTTGAATCGGTTACTGTATAGAGATAATTGTTCATTATAGTAAAGCGTGCCATTGACCCGCTTATGCCGGCGCCGTAGGGAGAAGAGCTCTTAACGCCACCCGATGCCGCCTCCAGTGAAAATGCGCACCTTGAACAATTTCCGAGGAACCATCCTTCTTCACGATCACAATCAATTGTAACGGTAGTATCCTTTCTTACCCAATCAACAATAATCTTGCTGGTGTCTGCCACAAAACCATTTGAGTACCGTCTGTATGGAAACGCGTCATCAACAAATTTCTTAACGGATACCTGCAGGGGGTTGGTGATATCCAGCGTTACAAGATCTGTGTAAGCATCGGCATATAATGTATTCCCTTTTACAGCAACATCAACGTTGCCGGGGATATCAATAAACGCAACATTCTTTGGTGAAGCCGGGTTTGTATTGTCGATAATATGAATACCACGGTCAACCTCATTCAGGAAAATATACTTTCCAAGGATTGAGAGTTTGCCGGGACGTTCAACCAATCTCGGTTGATTGCTCCTGATATTCGCTCTTACTTCAGCCGAAGTTTTGTAAACCGGTTCATACCACGTGTAGGTTCGTGTACACTTATCCTTCATGCAGGATGTAAGCAGAACTGTTGCACCGAAGATGAGCAGGCAGTTGGTTACTATGTTTTTCATGACGAGAGGTTTTCAAAGGCTGACAACCTTCAGAAAACCTCCGTTGCATCCGTCCCCTAAGAATTTAATTAATTATTGAATCCAACCATCAATTTTATACCCGCATAGCGCAGGTGTTTGTTTTTTTCTGCTTTGTCAACCATGTTACTTAAACCATACTGCACCTGTGGCCCTGCATACAACTGAAGATTGTTTTTCAACTTAAGACTGAACAGCAATGAACTTGATGCGATCCACTGTGTTTTTCTGAACAGGTTATCTTCTTCATAATAAGTTCCACTGATGCCATCGTAATGCAAAGCATTTGTATGTATCATTTGCGCGGGGCTTATACCATTTTCCCAGATCAGGCCGTGCTTCGTACTTTTATTGATCTGCCATTGCAGGCTTAGTGGTACAGATATGAAGTGATATCTGTTTGTGAATTTATTGGTATTGCCGGCAATATAAAATTCATTCACAAGGTTCAATGCCGCACCCTGGTTTACTACTCTTGTACTGTTTACATAAGAGCCGGTGTTGATGACATTTGAAAAATAATCGTATTCCAATCCAAGTTTCAAACGCAACTTTTTCGCGATGCTTTTAGAAACATACCCACCTAAGTTAAATGCAAGTCCGGCCTGTACTTCCGAAGCACGCTGAATAGGAGGAGCTGCGGGTGTGACCGCTCCCCCACCATATGCGAGATCCGCAACGGATGTACCCTTAAAAATTTCATTACCCAGATCGGAAATACCGATACTTCCGCTGATACCAATCTGCCAATCAGACCGCTGACCTGCTTTTTTCTTAACGGAATTGTTTTTCATGGCTATAGCAGGCGAAGCGGGACTGGTTAAGCTATCCTTCACTTGTACTTCAACGTTGGTTTTTTTATCTGGATCCTTGTCGGATGCGATCGCGACTTTTGTATCAGGATTCATCGGTTGCGATACATCGGGCTTTCGTGAATCAGGAGTAACCTGTTCTTCTTTCTGTACTACGGGTTTTTCAATAATATTTTCAGCTGGTTTAACAACCGCTTCAGTTTTTGCTTGTGGCGGCAATGAATTAATTTCATTATTCACTGTTACGGGCCTGTTGGTTGACAGTAAATTCTTATTGGCCGCTTTTTGTTCGCCCTTGTCGGCATAATCTGAAATGCTTCTATTCTGATCTTTTTTAGATGTTCCGGATGTTAAGGGCTTAAATTTTGATTCTGTTGACTGGGGTTTTTGCAATGCTTTTTCTGATACTGTCTTATTCCCTGCTTCCTCAGTCACAGCTGATTTGACAACTTTATCTTTTTCAATAGAAGTTTTTGTTCCATTTTCCGGTTGACGGAGACTCTGTTCACCAGATGTTCCTGATGTTGTTTTTTGTGTTTGCGGGTTGGTTATAGTAGTAGTTTCTTCACTTTTTTCGTTAGATGCTGATCCGGATTTATCGGAAGGTAATTGCCCTGTAATTTTATTATCGTTCTGCATTCCGGTGTACAGGAACCATGACGAACCCACCAGCAGGCCCGCTAATATCAGCCATAATACAACTGGACGCCGGCGTTTTTTCTTTTGAATGTCTGCCCTGACGCGTGCCCATACGTCAGCACCAGGCGCGAAGCGAAGCTCCTGCATCTTTTGCTGAACCTGTTTTTCAAAATCACGGTCTTGCATACACTTCTGGTTTTTGTTCCAAAGAATTTTTTTTGATCCAGCTGATCAGCAATCCACGCGCCCTTGCATATTGGGAGCGCGAGGTCCCTTCCTGAATGCCCAGGATCTTTCCAATTTCAACATGCGAATAACCTTCCACCGCGTGAAGGTTAAAAATGGTTTGATAGCCAACAGGAAGTTGACGTATCAATTCCGCAAGTTCCTTGGTTCCCATACGGATCTCGGGATTATCTCCGGTGACCGGGTGCAGCGTTACATCGGTGAAAGACAAATCGGCCTGGTAACGGCTTTGCTTTTTAAGATAATTAATTGCAGTATTCACCATAATTCTCCTTATCCAGGCACCCAGTTCACCTTCCGACTTATATTGATGAAGATGAGTGTACACTTTTACAAATCCTTCCTGTAAAATGTCTTCGGCGTCGGGCATCGACTTCGTATAACGATAACAGACCCCCAGCATATATTCGGCAAACTGTTCATACAGTTGCCGCTGGGCGTCTTGTTTACCTTTCAAACAGTCTTTCACCAACTTTTGATAATCCATCCCGGTCCTGGTTAAGATGTTGACAAAGATGTATAATCAGCCGTTGCACCAGTCGTTAAATTTTTTAATGGGCTGTATTTTTGGGCCGTATGCAAAAATCCTTAGTTGAACGGGACAAGGCAGTTATATGGCATCCATACACTCAGATGCAGCTGGCACCCGATCCTCTGGTTATCGTGAAAGGAGAAGGTGTTTTCCTGGTCGATGCATCGGGTAACCGGTATATTGATGCTATCAGCAGCTGGTGGGTAAATCTGCACGGTCATGCACACCCTTATCTTGCTAAAAAGGTATACGAACAGGCACAGTTGCTGGAGCATGTGATCTTTGCAGGGTTTACCCATGAACCGGCGGTGACCCTTGCGGAACGATTGATCTCCATTTTACCGGGAAAATTAAGCAAGGTTTTTTACAGCGATAATGGATCAACCGCCGTGGAAGTAGCCCTGAAAATGGCTATTCAGTACTGGAAAAACAAGGAAACGGAATCTCAAGACCGTCCTGGAAAAAAGAAAATACTCGCGCTGGCGAATTCCTATCATGGCGACACATTCGGAGCGATGAGTGTAAGTGAGCGCGGCCAATTCACCCTGCCATTCAGGGATCAGCTGTTTGAAGTAGTATTTGCAGACTTTTCGAATGCCGGCTGGCAGATGATGAATAATGGAGAGCTGGTTTCAATGGATTCGTTGAATTGGGAAGAATTTGTTTGTTTTATTTATGAACCAGTGGTGCAAGGCGCTGGCGGCATGAAAATGATGAGCGTTGAAGCGTTGGAATTGCTTCTGAAGCGTTGCAGGCAACATAATATCATCTGTATTGCCGATGAGGTGATGACGGGATTTGGCAGAACCGGGAAATTATTTGCCAGTGAATATATCGGTGAAAAGCCTGATATCATCTGTTTAAGTAAAGGACTAACCGGGGGCATGATGGCTTTGGGCGCAACTGTTTGCACTAAGGAAATATTTGACGCGTTTCTGAGTACCGACAGGATGAAAACATTCTTTCATGGTCATTCCTATACAGCAAACCCCTTAGCTTGCGCCGCGGGAAACGCAAGCCTTGACCTTTTATTGATGGATGAATGCATGCAGAACATTGACCGTATCAGCAATAATCATAAAAAGTTTATTCAACGCATCAGTAATTCATTTCCAGCAGTAAAAAATGTACGGCAGACCGGTACAATACTGGCGTTTGAAATTGAGACAGGTGTGGATGGATATCTGAACAATATCGGAACGATCGTTCACAGAAAGGCATTGGAAAAAGGAGTGCTCATCAGGCCATTGGGAAATACTGTTTATCTGATGCCGCCTTATTGTAGCAGTGATAATGAACTTGAGATCATATACAATGTTATTGAACACATAATCCGGTCAATTTAAGACCCGATAATATATCTCAATAAAAAAAGGGTTGCGCAATCAGGCAACCCTTTTTTAAAATGGTGTACTAATTAAAATCCGGGATCTGCAGGCGTATTCGGATTATTATCTCTTTCCCTGAAAGGATAAGGGAAGAAATTACGTCTCTTCTCTACATTCGGAGTATTGGGTCTTCCGAATCTGCGCATATCTTCCATCTTGAATCCCTGCATGTATAATTCAATCTGACGCTGACGGTATATTTCAATCAGTATGTCTGCCTGGGTTATTGGTCCGGAATAAGGTGCTAAGCCCGCACCAACTCCAAATGGATCGGAGGCCGGCTGTTTGGTACGTACTGAATCCAATTCAACAATTGCTTCCGGCAATTGATTCAGCCGTGCATAAGCTTCCGCCTTGATCAGTGTAATCTCCCCTGGAAGATAAATTGGCCATGGCGTAGTAGTTGCCGCGCCAAATCCATTAATACGCCAGCGAGGCAAAACCGTGGGATTGACCACCATGTAAAATGGAATACGCTTATCAGCAAGATCGGGTGCAAGTCCAACGGGAAGTCCGAATGTTGAATCCAACACCTGGAAAACGTTATTGGTTGCAGTTGCTACGTTGTAGATCGGGTTTGGCGTAATAGCGTCGAAACGCATTTCACTTTTAACCGACCTGTTCACCAGTTTTGCAGCAGCCAGTGCCGCTGCATTGTTTCCATCAAAAAGCAGATAGCGTGCCCGCAATGCCTGGAGCGTGTTGGGTATCTCTATACCTGCGGGAAGGTTTGTAAGGAATTGCGCGCTGATCGGATTGGCTGCAACAGCGGCTATCGCTTTATCCAGCGTTGCTATTACCCGTTTCAATCCCTCTGTTCTCGGTATAAAACCTACATTTTGACCGATAGTATCGGGAACATTTTCCCAATACATATACAAATTGCCCAAAGAAAGCGCCTTCCAGATAGATGAATATGCAATCAGGCCGGAAGCATAGTTCTTATCTGCAAGATTTTGTGCGTTGTTAATTACATTGTTCGCATCAAATATCACTTTAAGGTTTTGTGCCCAAAGGTTTCCGATAACGTTATTATTGCCATCAACGTTTATACCTCCTTTTGAAAGGTTAAATTCATCAACGTTGCCTTCATTCCTTAAAAGGAGCTCGTACGTTGAGAATCCATTCGCAGTAACAAGATTGTACAACGGCGAAACTCTTGAAAAACTGTATTGCTTCTGCAATCCAATTGCAATGCCGGTTAACCCTGCAATGCTGGATAAGCCATCTTCAATGGGTGTGGCATTCGGGTTGGTAAAATTCTTCTTACAGGAAGCGAAACCCAGTGAGATCGCTGTAATAAGAAGTATCGAATATTTAATTGGTTTCATATTATGAGTTGTGAAATGAATGATTAAAATTTCGCATTTATGGTAAATGAGA
>DASWTK010000361.1:0-5819 GCA_036402175.1 Chitinophagaceae bacterium
GTGAAGATTCTGCTGAATGAGATGAAATAATAAATATCCACTGCCATAAAAATCGCAAGCAATATCAACGCGGTTCTGTTCTTCCCTTTTGAAATAATAATTTCGACAATGGAAATGATTGTTCCGAAGAAGGCGATTGCAAGAAATATGAATGTGAACAGATCAATTACATACATCGTATCGTACAAATGAATGTCAACGGTAGAATCTGCAAAAGATGCAGGAATATAGATCATGAACAAAATACTTATTACAAGTATAATGGCAACATAGATGATCATTCTTTTCATGAGGAAAAATTTATGGCAAAGGTTTAAGGTTGCTTGCATGATCCGCAATCATTGATCGCGGGCATTGAACCGCTAATGCAGGCTGATCACCCTTGTTATCTTCCAATCAGTCTTTTCCCTTTTCCAGATGATCACAAATCTTGCGTAGCGATGCTCGGCCGGCGGTTTTTCCCGGTTATTATGAAACCGGTGCATGCCAATCGCCACGGCTCCATAATTTGCAATAGGCGATACTTCAATACTGCCCTTGAGTAATTCCCTTCTTACTTTTCCGCACACGTTTTTTTTAAATGCTTCTATTGACGCGGCTTTATCTGTCATGATACCCCCCTGATCGTGATAAAATTCAAAATCTTCGGAAAACAATCCTGCATAAGTTACCAGGTCACAGGTATTATAGGATGTGAACAATATGCTGTCAAGCCGTACAATGGTATCGTACAAAGCTTTCATTCCGGCGGGATATGGTTTTGGAAGCAAGGTCTGACCATTTGTAATGCAGCTGGTAATGCTAAATGCAATCACCAGTAAAAATACATGAGTGGACTTCATAATACTGTTCATCTATAAAAATATTAATAGGTCATGTCGTAATAATACACCATGGTGCTGTCTGTCGATGAATAGATCATCTGTTCCCTGTCTGTTTTGGTATGGGAATAACGGAATATCAGGATTGAATCTCCCAAAAGCTGAGGATTGAACCAGGTTGGTTCCTCCGATCTTTTTGGATCATGAAAACCAATTTTGTCCTTGCTTACCGTTGTCATTGCAAAATCCCCCTGTGCAAGGATGCGCCTTAGTTCAGCGGGACAAGTCTGGAACTGGAGCCAGATGCAGCAATCAAGGATCGGCGCCTGGTCTTTATGATTAATTACCCTTACGCAGTTCTCTGTACTATTGCCGAATAAGGCTGCGTATATCTCGTTTCCACTCCTGGGTTCGAAAGTATCCTGTACAAGATCGATCGATTTTTTTCCGATGATCCAGGCGGAAAATGCCGAGGCGGCAATGGTCAGGAGCAGCACAAGGCCGGTGAATACGAACCACGATTTTTTCCTGCTGATGATTGCTTTTATGAGCAGGATAACAAAAAGAATAAACAGCACCACTGTTAACACGATCCAGAAAACTATGCTATCCATCATAATTTAAATATACGCCGCTTTAAGAAGATGCCATCACTGCGTGAACATATTCTTCTTTTCTGTACCATTGTAAAATGTCGCTCCCGGTTTTTTATACCAAAGAAATTCCAGCCCCTCATCAGCCGCTTGTGCTTGACGAGGAAACATCCCGTCACGTTAGCCAGGTATTGAGGATGCGGGAGGGGGAGTTGCTTCAGCTTACTGATGGACTTGGAAATCTGTACACTGCCGAAGTAACAGACCCGCATAAGAAACGGACTTCGGTTACAATTACAGATTCGAAAAACTTAATGCGGCCAGCCCGTCACACAATTATTGCCATTTCGCTGTTGAAGAACAACAGCAGGTTTGAGTGGTTCCTTGAAAAAGCAACAGAACTTGGTATTCGCGAGATTGTTCCATTGATCTGTGAACGTACGGAGCGGCAGCATTTCAGGCAGGATAGAATGCAGTCGGTTCTTATCAGTGCCATGTTGCAAAGCCAGCAGGCATGGTTGCCAGTGCTGCAGGAACCTGTTGGTGCGGATGTTTACATTAAGTCTGCAAAAAATATGATCGCGCAGAAATTCATCGCTCATTGCATGAATAACGGGATCAAAAGTAACCTTCACGAACGCATTAATGCTTCTGCTGATGGAATTGTGTTAATAGGACCGGAAGGTGATTTCTCGGTAAATGAGATCGACCTCGCGCTTGAGAATGGTTTCCAGCCAGTTTCCCTGGGAGATACAAGGTTGCGTGCTGAAACTGCAGGCATTGTGGCAGCTACACTATTAACGCGCCATATCTGAATCCCTTGCAGTTTCTTCTCTGAGTACAGGTTCGCGCAGTTCCACCGGCTTGTATATTTTCTTGCGCAGCTTCATGTTCATTATTTCGACTCCGAACGAGAAAGCCATCGCAAAATATACATAGTTCTTCAGCCCCATGGCGTGCGCACGCTCGCTATCCCATCCTTCCACTATCAATACCACAGACACCATTACGAGGAACGATAGTGCAAGCATTTTAAATGTAGGATGCTTATGAATGAAGTCGGCGATCTTCTGGCTGAACAGGAACATCACGATCATGGCTATTACAACCGCGACGATCATAACAGTTAGGTGTTTTGCGATTCCGACTGCTGTGATTATACTATCGAACGAAAACACCATATCTACCAGCATGATCTGAAAAATAGCAGTTCCAAAACCCGAAACGGCCTTCGTTGCATTTTCTTCCCTGGCGGCTTCATCGCCTTCAAGCTTGTGGTGGATCTCTTTAACAGTTTTATATAACAGGAATAATCCGCCTGCCAGCATGACCAGGCTGGATAAGTCGAACCCTTTTCCGAAAGCTGTGAAAAGGTATTTTCCTTTTTGCTGAATAAGCCAGCTCAGGCAGAACAACAGTATAACCCTGACCGCGATGCCGGAGAACATCCAAAGTCTCCTGGCAGCTTTTTGCTTGGTCTTATGAAGACGTCCCATGATAATGGAGACGAAGATCACGTTGTCGACACCCAATATTATCTCGAGAAGCGTAAGCGTGAGCAAGCTAATGAGACCGTCGACCGTAAATAATTCACCCATGTCTGTTGTTTGTTGCGCAAAAATAGGGGATTCGGTAAGTTATGAGGAATGAACTCCTGCATGTTATGGTAAACCGAAAAAACCATACCAGCACAATTTTTTGGAGATGATCGTATAACCATCTGAATATTGCGGAAGTAGTAGTAACGGTCAGAGTTTAATTAAGATCTTTTTTACAATTTCAGGTCCTTCATAAATGAATCCGGTCCAAACCTGAACAAGCTTTGCACCGGCGGCGAATTTTTCCTTTGCGTCTTCCGCGGTAAATATTCCACCCGATGCTAT
This sequence comes from Chitinophagaceae bacterium, assembly GCA_036402175.1. Taxonomy (GTDB): domain Bacteria; phylum Bacteroidota; class Bacteroidia; order Chitinophagales; family Chitinophagaceae; genus DASPKM01. The sequence goes on from DASWTK010000361.1 coordinate 3,298, forward strand.
GATTGGTATCTGTCCTTTGGATTTTTGTGAAATATAACGCACTACTTCTGTTGACTTTTTCCTTAAAGGTTCTCCACTCAGCCCGCCGGCGCCAATCTTTTGCAATTCCTGTTCACTGGTGAGCAGCTCATCCCTGCTTATGGTGGTATTGGTAGCAACAAGGCCATCAAGCCTGATCTCAATGGCAAGGTCAATCACATCATTGATCTGCTCAAAACTCAGGTCAGGCGCTATTTTCAGAAGGAGCGGCCTTGGATTAACTTTCAGTTTGTGAGACAGCTCCGTATTCACCACCTGAAGATTGGTAAGTATTTTATGCAGCGATACTTTTTCCTGAAGCTCCCGTAGTCCGGGAGTATTCGGAGAACTCACATTCACAACGAAATAATCAACACAATCAAACAATTCGCGGAAACAGGTCTCATAATCTTTCCATGCGTCATCGTTAGACGTGATCTTGTTCTTTCCGATATTACCGCCAATGATCAAACGCGGCGAATTGCCTTGTTGGTTATTTGCGCCCTTCCATTTGCGAAGCCTGGCCGCTACGGCTTTTACACCATCATTATTGAATCCCATCCGGTTGATGAGCGCTTTGTCCAAAGGCAGGCGGAACAAACGGGGTTTCTCATTTCCACCTTGTGGCAGCGGCGTAACCGTTCCAACTTCAACAGAACCAAATCCAAGCGTTTGAAGTTCATCCAGGTAAAGCGCATTTTTATCGAAGCCTGCTCCCAGACCAACCGGATTGCGAAATTGAAGCCCGAATAATTCAACCGGCCTGGCGTTTTTAAAACTGAATTGATTGGTCAATAAATTCCTGAGCCCCGCGCTATTCGCCAGTCTGAAGGCATTCATTGCAAAATAATGGACTCCCTCGGCGGGAAAAAGGAATAAGATCCTGCGAAGTAATTGGTACATAACAGCCCGCGAAGATAACGGAACCTTAAAAGATTACGCTTGGCAATGCGCCGGGGAAAAACTAATTTTGGAATATGGTTGCTTATGCAACTAATAAAAATCTAGTCTATGCAGGAAGCATATATCGTAGCGGGATACAGAACAGCAGTTGGGAAAGCCAAAAGGGGCGGTTTCCGTTTTTACCGGCCCGATGACCTGGCAGTGGATGTTATCAAGGGGTTACTTTCCACAGTACCTCAGCTTGACAAAGCGCTGATTGACGATGTGATCGTTGGCAATGCAGTGCCGGAAGCAGAGCAGGGTTTGCAGGTAGGCAGGATCATTGCTGCAAGGGCTGTTGGGTTTCATGCTCCGGGCATGACGGTGAACCGTTACTGCGCTTCGGGACTGGAAACTATTGCCATCGCGTCGGCCAAGATCAGAACCGGACAGGCGGAATGCATCATTGCCGGAGGCACAGAGAGTATGAGCCTTGTTCCAACAACAGGTTGGAAAACCGTTCCGGCATATTCAATCGCGAGCGATGAACCCGATTATTACCTGAGCATGGGACTTACTGCCGAAGCGGTTGCAAAGGAGTATAATGTTAGTCGTGACGACCAGGACGAATTCTCTTTCAACTCGCACCAGAAAGCCATCAATGCTATCCAGAACGGATATTTTAAGAGTGGCATTCTTCCGGTGAATATCGAAGAAGTATATGTTGATGAAAAGGGCAAACGTCAGAAAAGAAACTTTGTAGTGGATACAGACGAAGGTCCGAGAAAGGATACCAGTAAAGAGGCGCTGGCAAAATTGAAACCTGTTTTTGCCGCAGGCGGAACTGTAACCGCAGGAAATTCTTCGCAGACAAGCGATGGATCAGCCTTCGTTATTGTGATGGGTGAAAAGTTGATGAATCAACTTGGATTAAAACCTATAGCACGACTGGTTGCCTGCGCATCGGCAGGTGTTCACCCGAGAGTAATGGGAATTGGTCCTGTTGAAGCGGTTCCCAAAGTACTGAAGCAGGCAGGCATGAACCTGGGGCAAATTGATCTTGTAGAGTTGAATGAAGCGTTCGCGTCGCAGGCGCTGGCAGTTATCAGAACATTGGGTATTGATCCATCGATCGTGAACATCAATGGTGGCGCTATTGCGCTTGGTCATCCGCTTGGATGTACCGGTTGCAAGCTGACCATTCAGATCACCAACGACATGAAGCGGCTGAATAAAAAATACGGAATAGTAACCGCGTGTGTGGGCGGTGGCCAGGGTATCGCGGGGATCATAGAAAATATTAATTAGTATTCATCAGCAATCGTATTTGTATTGACGTTATTGCCTGGCAGCGTCGTCAGTGCTCATCCCTTTTGAATGATCATACAATTCAATCATCGCAACCTTACAGCTTTTCCAGAGGAGTTATTGGCTAACGAAGATGTAACGCAATTATATCTTGATGATAATGCGATCACCACACTGCCGGAGAGTATTGCCAGGCTGCACCGGCTTGAAATGCTCAGTCTTTACAAAAATGAAATCTCCATTCTGCCACCCGCGATAGCTGACTTGAAAAATCTGAAGTTTCTTAATCTTGGCAATAATAAACTCACTTCACT